>NZ_JAZKVY010000035.1:0-11387 GCF_036624925.1 Stenotrophomonas sp. A3_2 | reverse complement strand
GTCGAAGGGGGGGTGGGTCCGTTTGGGGGTGGGCCCGCGGCTTGGATGGGTGTCCGGCGTCTCCCGCACCCGCACCCACCCCGCCTACCCACGAGTAGTCAGCTTTTGCCGTTGCCGTTGATTCGGCAGGTGCAGGGCTGCAAGCCCTGCCGAACACCCCCTACCTGCGGGGTGCGAGCTGCTCGAGCATTTCCCAGGACTTCAGGCCGCGTGGCCCGAGGTGATGGGCCAGCACCCGCCGCATCGGCAGGCGCAGGCTGGCCAGGTCGGCGGCAGCGGGCTCTTCGTCGGCCGCCAACGCCAGCAGCGCCGAGCCAGTGGCCGCCGCCCGGCGCTCCCCGCCGCGCTCGCTCAGCAGTCGCTGCGCGCCTTCCTGAGGATCCAGTTCGTAGCGCGCCGCCGGGTCGATCGGCTGGCCATCGCTGGCGCTGTCCAGATCGAAACCCAGGCCCAGCGCGGACAGCAGCTCGCGTTCGAAGCGACGCAGGGTCCAGGCCAGGCCGGCGCCCACGGCCAGCCGCGCACGTGCCTCGCCGTAGGCCAGGTACAACCCGGGCAGCGGGTCCTGGCGCGGGGCCAGGCGCAGGGTCAGTTCACTCAGGTAGAAGCCGGCCAACATCGCCTGGCCGACCAGGCGTGGCGCGGCATCCAGCGCCTCGGCACCGCGCAGCTGGGCCAGTTCACCGCGCTGCTGGGCACTGAAGCGGATCCATTGCAATGGCTGCAGGGCAGCGCGCAGCACCTGGCCCTTGGCGGTTGACACACCACGCGCGAGCAGGCCGATACGGCCATGCTGCGCGCTCAGCACTTCGACCAGCAGGCTGGTCTCGCGGTAGGCCCGTGCATGCAGCACGAAGCCGGTGTCGTCCTCGATCAGCATCGAAGCGACCGCAACGACTTACTCGTAACCGAAGGCCTTCAGTGCGGCCTCGTCGTCGGACCAGCCTTCACGCACGCGCACCCAGGTCTCCAGGAACACCTTGGCCCCGAACAAACGTTCCATCTGCAGGCGGGACTTGGCGCCGATCTCCTTCAGCCGGGTGCCACCCTTGCCGATCACGATCGCCTTCTGGCCTTCACGTTCGACCCAGATAACCGCACCGATGCGCAGCAGGTTGCCATCTTCGGTGAAACGCTCGATTTCCACCGTGGTGGCATACGGCAGTTCCTCGCCGAGCTGGCGCATCAGCTGCTCGCGCACCAGTTCACCGGCCAGGAAACGCTGGCTGCGGTCGGTGATCTCGTCCTCGCCGAACATTGGCGGGGCTTCCGGCAGCAGCTTCAGCACATCGCGCACCAGCGCTTCCAGGCCGTTGCGCTTCTGCGCGGAGATCGGATGCACGGCGGCGAAGTCGCGACCTTCGGTCACCTGCTGCAGGAACGGCAGCAGCGCGCCCTTCTCCTTCAGGCGATCGATCTTGTTGACCACCAGCACCACCGGAATGCCAGCGTCGCGCAGCACATTGAAAGCCAGGCTGTCCTCTTCATCCCAGCGGCCGGCTTCGATCACCAGCAGGCCGGCGTCGACGCCTTCCAGCGAGCCGCGCGCAGCGCGGTTCATCACCCGGTTCATCGCCCGCTTCTGCACCTTGTGCAGGCCGGGGGTGTCGACCAGCACCAGCTGTCCTTCCGGATAGGTGGCGATGCCCAGCAGGCG
Source organism: Stenotrophomonas sp. A3_2 (assembly GCF_036624925.1). NCBI lineage: Bacteria > Pseudomonadati > Pseudomonadota > Gammaproteobacteria > Lysobacterales > Lysobacteraceae > Stenotrophomonas > Stenotrophomonas sp. A3_2. The sequence goes on along the minus strand of NZ_JAZKVY010000035.1, from coordinate 9,730 downwards.
ATGGCGCGTGGTCTGCGGGCGGTTGGAAACGATGCTGACCTTGGCGCCGACCAGGGCATTGGTCAGGGTCGATTTGCCCACGTTCGGGCGGCCGATGACGGCCACGCTGCCGCAATGATGGGAAGTTTGTTCGCTCACTTGGAATCCAGTTGTTCTAGGACGGCCGCAGCCGCCTGTTGTTCGGCAAGCCGCCGCGAGGCGCCTTCGCCCTCGGTGCTGGCGGCCGGGTCGGCTACGTTGCAGCGTACCCGGAAGTGCTTGGCGTGGTCGTCACCGGATTCTGACACCAGCTCGTACTGCGGCAACGCCTTCTGTCGGGCCTGCAGCCATTCCTGCAGGCGGGTCTTGGGATCCTTCTCAGGCCGGCCCGAGGCCGGCAGCGCCTCGATCGAAGCACTGAACCAGGGCAGCACCACTGCCCGGCAGGCCTCGAAGCCGGCGTCCAGGTAGATCGCAGCCACCACGGCTTCCACCGCATCGGCCAGGATCGAGTCGCGGCGATGACCACCGGACTTCATTTCGCCCGGGCCCAAGGTCAGCCGCTCGCCCAGTTCCAGGCTGCGCCCGATCACCGCAAGCGCGCCTTCACGCACCAGCTCTGCGCGGGCACGGGTCATCGCCCCTTCGTCAGCCTTGGGCCAGCGCCGGTACAACGCCTCGGCCGCCATCATGTTGACGATGCTGTCGCCAAGGAACTCCAGCCGCTCATTGTGCGGCGCACCGGCACTGCGATGCGTCAGCGCCTGCTTGAGCAGCGCCGGGTCGCTGAAGGCATGACCGATCAGGTCGCCACGTTGGATGAATTTACTGGGCACCGCTTCGTGTCAGGTCCTGGGAAGAATCGAATTTGCCAACCACATCGAGGTTGCCGATCAGCTGACGGCGCACTTCGTAGTTGACCTTGAGGGTCCAGCCATTGTCGCGACGGTCGAACTTCACGTTGGCCGGCTTCACGTTGTCCGAGTAGTTGATGTACAGGCGCTTGAAGAACAGGTCCTGGATGCGCGCCGGCTCCATGCTGCCCACGCCCGGCTCGTTGGCCAGGCTCTTCATCGCCGAGCGCACAGCGTAGTACTCCTGATACATCGGGAACAGCTTCATGCCGATGTAGAGGAAGAAGCCCACCACGATCAGGACCGTCAGGAACGAGGTCAAGGTCATGCCACGCTGCGTGTTCATCGTCTTCATTGCGTTCTCCCCAGATACGCGTTGGATGTGAAGGTACTCAGTTGATGCTCGAGCCGATCCGCGACGGCTCGAAGCCATCCTTGCACAACCAGCCCTGGCAGTTCAGCCAGATCAGGAACGCCTTGCCGCGCAGGTTTTCTTCCGGCAGCAGGCCCCAGAACCGGCCATCATCGCTGTTGTCGCGGTTGTCGCCCATCACCAGGTACTTGCCGGCCGGCACGGTCCACTGGCCCTGGCCGCGCGGATAGTCGGTCTCCAGCACCGTGTGGGTGCGGCCCGGCAGGTGCTCGAGCAGCAGGTTGGCGCCCTCGCCCTGGCCCTTGTGGCCGGCGTAGATACCCTTGTTGTCATACTTCAGCGGCTTGCCGTTGAGGATCACGCCGTCGCCTTCAAAGACCACGGTGTCACCCGGCACGCCGATCACGCGCTTGATGAAGTTCTCGCCCTTGGCCGGATCGTTCTCGCCATGGCCGGGGAAGTGGAACACCACCACGTCACCACGCGACGGCTCGCCAAACGGCACGATCTTGGTGTTGCTGATCGGCAGGCGCAGGCCATAGGAGAACTTGTTGACCAGGATGAAATCGCCGATCAGCAGGTTCGGCATCATCGAACTGGATGGAATCTTGTACGGCTCCGCAATGAAGCTGCGCACGACCAGCACGATCGCCAGCACCGGGAAGAACGCACGCGAGTAATCCACCAGCACCGGCTCGGAATCGAGCAGGCCCGCGCGCTGGGCGCGACGCTTGGCGAGGTACAGCTTGTCCGCAAGCAGGATCAGGCCCGAGGCCAGGGTCAGCACGACCAGGAGGATCTCAAACAGTTTCATTCAGGGTCCTTTGCAACGTCACCAGACGACCGGCCCCGCAGGGCCGGTGCGGGCTTACTTGTTGTCCATCTGCAGCACGGCCAGGAACGCTTCCTGCGGGATCTCCACGCGGCCGACCTGCTTCATGCGCTTCTTGCCTTCCTTCTGCTTTTCCAGAAGCTTCTTCTTGCGCGAAACGTCGCCACCATAGCACTTGGCCAGCACGTTCTTGCGCATGGCCTTGACCGTGGTGCGGGCGATGATCTGCGAGCCAACGGCGGCCTGGATGGCCACGTCGAACATCTGGCGCGGGATCAGGTCCTTCATCTTTTCGCACAGCTCGCGGCCGCGGCGGTCGGCATGGCTGCGGTGCACGATCAGCGACAGGGCATCGACCTTGTCACCGTTGATCAGCACGTCCACGCGCACGAACGGGCCCGCGTCGAAGCGCACGAAGTGGTAGTCCAGCGAGGCATAGCCACGGCTGACCGACTTCAGCTTGTCGAAGAAGTCCAGCACCACCTCGGCCATCGGCAATTCATAGCTGATCTGCACCTGGCTGCCCAGGTAATTGATGCCGATCTGGCTGCCGCGCTTTTCTTCGCACAGCTTGATGATGTTGCCGATGTACTCCTCGGGAGTGAGCACGTTGGCACGGATGATCGGCTCGCGGATCTCCTCGACCTGGTTCACCGGCGGCAGCTTGGCCGGATTGTCCATGTTGATGATCGAGCCATCGGTCTTCAGGACCTCGTACACCACCGTCGGTGCGGTGCTGATCAGGTCCAGGTTGTATTCGCGCTCCAGGCGCTCTTGCACGATCTCCATGTGCAGCATGCCCAGGAAGCCGCAGCGGAAGCCGAAGCCCATCGCCTCGGAGCTTTCCGGCTCGAAACGCAGCGCGGCGTCGTTCAGGCGCAGCTTGTCCAGCGCTTCGCGCAGGTCCGGGTAGTCCTCGGCGTCGACCGGGAACAGGCCGGCGAACACGCGCGGCTGCATTTCCTGGAAGCCCGGCAGCGGCTTCGGGGCTGGGTCGCCGGCCAGGGTCAGCGTGTCGCCGACCGGCGCACCGTGCACGTCCTTGATGCTGGCGGTGACCCAACCCACTTCACCGGCCTTCAGCGCCGGCAGCACCTTGCGCTTCGGGGTGAACACGCCAACGTTGTCGACCTGGTGGTTGCGGCCGGTGGACATCACCTGCAGCTTGTCACCGGCCTTGATCTCGCCCTGCATCACGCGCACCAGCGACACCACGCCCAGGTAATTGTCGAACCACGAATCGATGATCAGCGCCTGCAGCTTGTCGGTGTCGCGCGGCGCCGGCGGCGGGATGCGGTGCACGATCGCTTCCAGCACATCCTGCACGTTCAAGCCGGTCTTGGCGCTGACCGGCACCGCGTCGGAGGCGTCGATGCCGATCACGGCCTCGATCTCGGCCTTGGCGCGCTCGATGTCGGCGGTGGGCAGGTCGATCTTGTTGATCACCGGCACCACTTCCAGGCCCTGCTCCACCGCGGTGTAGCAGTTGGCCACCGACTGCGCTTCCACGCCCTGGGCGGCATCGACCACCAGCAGCGCGCCTTCGCAGGCGGCCAGCGAGCGGCTGACTTCATAGGAGAAGTCGACGTGGCCGGGGGTGTCGATGAAGTTCAGGTGGTAGGTCTGCCCGTCCTTGGCCAGGTACGGCAGCGACACCGACTGCGCCTTGATCGTGATGCCACGCTCGCGCTCGATCGGGTTGGAGTCGAGCACCTGCGCTTCCATCTCGCGGGCCTGCAGGCCACCACAGAGCTGGATGATGCGGTCGGCCAGCGTGGACTTGCCGTGGTCGACATGGGCGATGATGGAGAAGTTGCGGATGTTCCGCATCGAATCAGAAGACATAGGTGGCGGCGGCGCGCGGCGTCGTCAGGGTAACGGTCGATTATCGCATGCCCGGCGCCCGCCCGCGAAAACGGCCTCATCGAGCCGGGCCCGGAATGGCCGAAGCCCCGCCGGGGCGGGGCTTCGGGGGAACCACGTGGCCGCCGGGGCGGCCCTGCACCGGCCTTATTGGCCAGCCTTGACCGCTACGAACGCGCTGTTGCCGCTGCCGGTGCGCACCAGCAGCATCACCACGTCGCCCTTCTTGTAGCTGGACAGCGCACGGTTCAGCGCGTCCACGCTGCCGACCTGGGTGCTGGCTACCTGCAGGATCACCATGCCCGGAGACAGGCCCGCATCGCGCGCGCCCTGGCCCTTGACCCCGGTGATGCGCACGCCCTCGCCCGATTCCAGGCCCAGCTGCTTGCGCTGCGGCGCGGTCAGGTCACTGACGTCCAGCCCCAGCAGGGCGTTGGCGCCGGCCTGTGGAGCCGCATCGCTGTTGCCGGCAGCCGGGCCACGCGAACTGGCCTGCGCATCTTCGGTCAGTGCGGTCAGGGTGGCGCTGAGGTCGCGCGGCTTGCCATCGCGGATCACGCCCAGGGTGACCCGGCTGCCCGGTGCCATCGCGCCGATCAGCGGGGGCAGGTCGGACCAGCTGTTGACCGGCGCGCCGTTCACCGAACGGATCACATCGCCGATCTTCACCCCGGCCCGGGCTGCAGCCGAGTCCGGCACGATCTGGTTGACCAGGGCGCCGCGGCTGTCCGGCAGGCCCATCGCCTGCGCTTTCAGGCCGTCGATTTCCTGCACCACCGCGCCGAGCTGGCCACGGGTGACTTTGCCGGTCTTCTTGATCTGCTCGACCGCGCTCATCGCCAGGTCGATCGGGATCGCGAAGCTGATGCCCATGTAGCCGCCCGAAGCAGAGAAGATCTGCGAGTTGATGCCGACCACTTCGCCACGCGTGTTCAGCAGCGGGCCACCGGAGTTGCCCTGGTTGATCGCCACGTCGGTCTGGATGAAGGGCACGTAGCGCTGGTCCGGCCCGCCGGTGCTGCGGCCAAGGGCACTGACCACGCCGGCAGTGACCGAGTGATCGAGGCCGAACGGCGAGCCGATCGCGACCACCCATTGGCCCGGCTTGAGGGAGTTGGAGTCGCCAACGCGCACGGTCGGCAGGTTCTTGCCGTCGATCTTCAACAGCGCGACGTCGTACTGCTGGTCGCTGCCCACCACTTTCGCGGTGAACTCACGGCGGTCGCCCAGCTTGACCTTCACCTCGCTGGCATCGGCCACCACGTGGTAGTTGGTCAGTACATAGCCATCGGGCGAGATGATGAAGCCCGAGCCCATGCCACGGCCCTTGATGCTGGGGCCGCCATCCGGCCCACCCGGCCCCTGCCCGGGCATCGGGAAGTCCGGGCCGAAGAAGCGGCGGAAGAACTCCGGCATGTCATCGTCGCCCATCGGGCCGCGGGCGACCTGGCGGTTGTTGCGGACGATGGTGGTGTCGACGTTGACCACGCCCGGGCCGACCTGTTCGACCAGATTGGTGAAGTCGGGCAGGCCGCTGACCAGCGGCTGCGCCGGTGCCCGCGCTGCTGCAGCTGGTGCAGGCTGGGTCTGCGCGGCAGGCGCGGGGGCCTGTGCGCAGGCCACCAGGGGAAGGGTCAGGGCCAGCAGACCCATGGCCTGCGTGCGGAGTCGGGGAGTCATCGGACGGCAACCTCCGGATCGGATGGAAAGAGGAATACGGACCCCGCCGGCGGCGGGGCGTGAAAGCGCCCGGCTCAGTCGCGCGGGCGCGGCGGCACCGGCAGGTCGTCCTGCAGGCGCGGCTCGAACGGATAGAACGCCGCGCCGCCGGCATGGGCCGGGAAGCTGGCATTGAGTGCGCCACCGGCAGCGGGCGCCAGGCTGGAGCGCGGCCACGGCCGGGCCTGCAGTCCGCCCACCTCGCCGAACGGCAGGTTGCGGCTGGCGTTGGCCGGCACGGTCGGGGTCAACGGCGCCGGCGCTGCGGCGACGGCCCGTTGCGGGGCCTCGTCGCGCTGGGCGGCACGCGCAGCCTGCTGGGTACGCGTGGCGCTGGCACGGCGGGCGTCCTGACGACGGCTGGAAGCGGCCATCGCCACAGCCGGCGCAGCAGCCACGGCCATCGCGGCCGTATCCACCGAAGCCTCGGTCACCGGGGCCGGCGTGGTGGGCGCCGGCGCCAGCTCCGCCTGGCTGGCGATCACCTGCGGCGCCAGCGGTTCACCCGGCGTGGCCTCCTTCAGCTTCTCGCCGCCGATGAACAGCGCGACGGCGGCCACCGACGCGGCCAGGGCGGCGCCGCCGCCCCAGGCCCGCCAGCCACTGCGGCGTACCTGGCGACGCGGCTCGACCTGCGGCGCCGGTTCGGCCGCGATGGCGGCGGCCACGGCCGCGCTGAAGCCGGCCGGCGCCAGCGCCGACGCCTGCCCGCGCATCACGTCGCCCAGCAGCTGCCAGCGTTCCTGGCATCCGGCCAGCTCGGGGTCGTGCTCCATCCGGCGCAGCAGGAAGCGCGCTTCGTCGGCGCCCAGCTCACCATCGACCAGGGCCGACAGCTGCTCGCGATGGCGCTGGTCCAGGCGCTGTCCGGCGGGCGATTGGTGGTTCTGCGATTCGTTGAACGGTTTACTGGTCATACGCGGCTCTTCTCACGGGTGGCGCTGCCGATGTCCAGCAGCGGCCGGAGTTCGGTGTCGATCGCCTCGCGCGCCCGGAAGATCCGTGAACGCACCGTGCCGATCGGGCACCCCATCTTCTGCGCGATATCCTCGTAGCTCAGGCCTTCCACCTCGCGCAGGGTGATTGCCGACCGGAGTTCTTCCGGCAGCGCGTTGACGGCCTTCATTACCGTCTGTTCCAGCTCCTGGCGCATCAACTCGCGTTCGGGCGTGTCGGTGTCGCGCAGGCGGGTACCGGTGTCGAACTGTTCGGCGTCGCCGATGTCGATGTCATCGGTCGGCGGCCGTCGATTGTGTGAAGCCAGGTAGTTTTTGGCGGTATTCACGGCGATTCGATGCAACCAGGTTGAGAACTGGGCGTCGCCACGGAAACTCCCGATCGCGCGGTAGGCGCGGATGAAAGTGTCCTGGGCGACGTCCTGACATTCGCTCCAGTCGGCGATGTAGCGACCGACCAGGGCCACCACCCGATGCTGGTACTTGCGCACCAGGACATCAAAGGCGGCACTCTCGCCGTGCTGCACGCGCCGGACCAGTTCCAGATCCAGCTCCTGTGGTGTATCAACCTCGGCCATGAGGGGCCGCACTCCTGTCAGCCCAACCGACGTCGGGCAATGAGACTGCCAATCCCGGGAAAAGTTCAGTCGCCGATCACCTGGCGCCGCACCAGCTTTTAACCACCGTTCCGTTAGCGTCCCGGTCCACGGCCATGGATCCGGGGGCGCCACTCCCCTGCTATTGGGATTTGACGCGGGGGAAACAACCTCTGGATCATAGCCGCTTCTCCATACACAACCGGATGGAACGTCCATGCTCTCAGGCTTCGATGGTCTCCGCTTCAGCCACTGGCACCCCGAGATCCGCGACGACGGCGTGGTGGTTCTCTCCCTGGATCGTCAGGACAGCAGCGTCAACGCCATGTCGCAGGACGTGCTGCTGGAGCTGGGCGACCTGCTTGAGCGCATCGCGCTGGATCCGCCCAAGGGCGTGGTGATCCAGTCGCTGAAGAAGGCCGGCTTCATTGCCGGTGCCGACCTGAAGGAGTTCCAGGAGTTCGACCGTCGCGGCACTGTCAACGACGCGATCCGGCGTGGCCAGGCCACCTACCAGAAGCTGGCCGAACTGCCCTGCCCGACCGTGGCGGCGATCCATGGCCACTGCCTGGGAGGCGGCACCGAACTGGCGCTGGCCTGCCGCTACCGCGTGGCCTCCAACGACAGCAGCACCCGCATCGGCCTGCCGGAAACCCAGCTGGGCATATTCCCGGGCTGGGGCGGCAGCGCCCGCCTGCCGCAACTGGTGGGTGCACCGGCGGCGATGGACATGATGCTGACCGGACGCACCCTGTCGGCCTCGGCCGCGCGTGGCATCGGCCTGGTCGACAAGGTGGTGGCGCCGGCGGTGGTGCTCGACACCGCCGTCGCGCTGGCGCTGTCCGGCACCAGCCGCCCGTTCAAGCAGCGCGCGATGGCATGGGCCACCAACACCTGGCTGGCACGCCGGCTGCTGGCGCCGCAGATGGTCAAGCAGGTCGCACGCAAGGCGAAGAAGGACCAGTACCCGGCGCCGTACGCGCTGATCAGCACCTGGCAACGCAGTGGTGGCAAGCCGATCCAGGCGCGTTTGGACGCCGAGCGGCGCGCGGTGGTGAAGCTGGCCAGTACACCGACCGCGCGCAACCTGATCCGCATCTTCTTCCTCACCGAGCGACTGAAGGGCCTGGGCGGTGGTGATTCCGGCATCCGTCACGTGCACGTGGTCGGCGCCGGCGTGATGGGCGGCGACATCGCCGCGTGGGCCGCCTACAAGGGCTTCGAGGTGACCCTGCAGGACCGCGAGCAGCGCTTCATCGACCCGGCCATGGAACGCGCGCAGGCGCTGTTCGCCAAGAAGGTGCGTGACGAGAGCAAGCGCCCTGCCGTGGCCGCGCGCCTGCGTGCCGATCTGGAAGGCAACGGCGTGGCCGAAGCCGATCTGGTGATCGAGGCCATCATCGAGAACCCCGAGGCCAAGCGTGCGCTGTACCAGACGCTGGAACCGAAGATGAAGCAGGACGCGCTGCTGACAACCAACACTTCGTCGATCCCGCTGGTTGAACTGCGCGATCACATCCAGCGCCCGGCGCAGTTCGCCGGCCTGCACTATTTCAACCCGGTCGCGCAGATGCCGTTGGTGGAGATCATCCATCACGACGGCATGGCGCCGGAAACCGAACGCCGCCTGGCCGCGTTCTGCAAGGCACTGGGCAAGTTCCCGGTGCCGGTGGCCGGCAGCCCGGGCTTCCTGGTCAACCGCGTGCTGTTCCCTTACATGCTGGAAGCGGCCACCGCGTATGCCGAAGGCATTCCGGGCCCGGTGATCGACAAGGCCGCCGTGAAGTTCGGCATGCCGATGGGACCGATCGAACTGATCGACACCGTGGGGCTGGACGTGGCTGCGGGCGTGGGCCGCGAACTGGCGCCGTTCCTCGGCCTGCAGATTCCGGCGGCCCTGCAGACGGTGGAACAGGACAAGCGCGGCAAGAAGGATGGCCAGGGCATCTACACCTGGGAGAACGGCAAGCCGAAGAAGCCGGACGTGGCCAGCGATTACCAGGCCCCGGCCGATCTGGAGGACCGCCTGATCCTGCCGCTGTTGAACGAGGCGGTGGCGTGCCTGCACGAAGGTGTAGTGGCCGATGCGGACCTGTTGGATGCGGGCGTGATCTTCGGTACCGGTTTCGCGCCGTTCCGTGGCGGCCCGATCCAGCACATCCGCGCAGTGGGAGCCGATGCGATCGTCGAGCGGTTGAAGGCGCTGCAGCAGCGCCACGGCGACCGTTTCGCCCCGCGCCCGGGCTGGGACAACCCCGCCCTGCGCGAACCGGTGGTCTGAGTTTATCGGCCGGGCCTGCGGCCCGGCACCCGCAGAAGCAAAAACCAGAGCCAGAGCCGGAGCAACAGCCGGCTCTGGCTTTTCTGTTTGTTGGGCGGGGCGGTGTCGGGTTGCGGGGACGCCGTAAACCCGTCCTTGAAGTGACCCCCGGGAGTTGGACGCCAGATCCAACCCCGAGGGATACATGAACAGATATGACGCTCGTTTCAAACTGCAGGTTGCCAAAGAGGCCTGCAAGACCTCCACATCAGTCAAAGCCGTTGCTCGTCGCCACAGC
>NZ_JAZKVY010000341.1:0-76142 GCF_036624925.1 Stenotrophomonas sp. A3_2 | reverse complement strand
AGTGCCGGCCGCTGGCCGGCAATTTCGCCATCTGCCAGCCGAGGTTGCCGGTCAGCGGCCGGCACTACCGACGCGCGGATTGCGTAAACTCGGGGGCCCTTGTTCTCCACAGTCCAGGCCGATGCAACCCACCACCAAGCTGCCCAAGGTCGGTACCACGATCTTCACCGTGATGTCCCAGCTCGCTGCCGAACATGGCGCGGTCAACCTGGGCCAGGGGTTCCCGGACTTTTCCGCGCCGCAGCGCCTGATCGATGAAACGGCCAAGGCGATGGCTGCCGGCCTCAACCAGTACCCGCCGATGACCGGCGTGGCGCCGCTGCGCCAGGCCATCGCACAGAAGTCGCTGGACCTGTACGGCGCCACCATTGATCCGGACACCGAAATCACCGTCACCAGTGGCGCCACCGAGGCCATCTTCAATGCCATCCACGCGGTGGTGCGCGCCGGCGAGGAAGTCATCGTGCTCGACCCGGCCTATGACTGCTACGAGCCGGCGATCGAGCTTGCCGGTGCCAAGGCCGTGCACGTGCCGCTGGACCCGCAGACCTTCGCTGTGGACTGGGACCGCGTGCGCGCGGCAATCACCCCGCGCACCCGCATGCTGATGGTCAACACCCCGCACAATCCGTCCGGTGCGATGCTGGACGAGGCTGACATGCAGGCGCTGGCCGAGCTGCTGCGCGGCACGCAGATCTACCTGGTCTCCGATGAGGTGTACGAGCACATCATCTACGACGGTCGCCGCCATGAGTCGGCGCTGCGCTATCCCGAACTGCGCGAGCGCACCTTCGTCATTTCCAGCTTCGGCAAGACCTACCACTGCACTGGCTGGAAGATCGGCTACGCCGTGGCGCCGCCATTGCTGACCGCCGAGTTCCGCAAGGTGCACCAGTACAACACGTTCACCAGCTTCGGCCCGGCGCAGTACGGTTTCGCCGCGATGATCCGCGATGAGCCGGAACACCACTTGGAACTGGGCGCGTTCTACCAGGCCAAGCGCGACCGCTTCCGCGAGCAGCTGGCCAGCACCCGCCTGAAGGCGCTGCCGGTCCCGGGCGGCTACTTCCAGCTGGTCGACTACTCGGCCATCAGCGACCTGCCGGACCACGAATTCGTGAAGTGGCTGACCATCGAGAAGGGCGTCACTGCCATTCCGCTGTCGCCGTTCTACGAGTCTCCTCCGGCCGGCCAGCGCCTGGTGCGCCTGTGCTTCGCCAAGAACGAAGCGACCATGGACGCGGCGATCGAACGCCTGCGCCTGCTGTGAGCGGAGGCGTAGACATGCAGGACCTGCGCATTTCCCTCGTCCAGGGCGACACCCGCTGGCACGACCCGGCCGGCAACCGCGCCTACTACGGTGCGTTGCTCGCACCGCTGGCCGGCACCACCGACCTGGTGATCCTGCCGGAGACCTTCACCAGTGGCTTCTCCAATGACGCCATTGCCCAGGCCGAAGGCATGGACGGCCCGACCGTGGCCTGGGCGCGCGAACAGGCCCGGGCCCTGGGTGCGGCGGTGATCGGCAGCGTGCAGCTGCGCGACGGCGAGGGCGTGTACAACCGCCTGCTGTTCGCCACCCCCGATGGCAACCTGCAGTACTACGACAAGCGCCACCTGTTCCGTTACGGCGGCGAGCACGAGCGCTATGCCGCTGGCCGTGAGCGCCTGAGCGTGGAATGGAAGGGCTGGCGGATCAATCCGCAGGTCTGCTACGACCTGCGCTTCCCGGTGTTCTGCCGCAACCGCTACAACGTCGAACGCCCGCAGCAGCTGGATTTCGACCTGCAGATCTTCGTGGCCAACTGGCCGTCGGCGCGCGCCTATGCGTGGAAGACCCTGCTGCGTGCGCGCGCGATCGAGAACCTGTGCTTCGTGGCGGCGGTAAACCGCGTCGGCGTGGACGGCAACCAGCTGCACTACGCCGGCGACAGCGCGGTGATCGACTTCCTCGGCCAGCCGCAGGTGGAGATCCGCGAACGCGAACAGGTGGTGACCACCACCATTTCGGCCGAAGCACTGGCCGCACATCGTGCGCGCTTCCCGGCGATGCTCGATGCCGATGCCTTTCACCTGGACGAACAGGCCTGAGCCACGGCCTGAACACCGCCGCACCAGCGCGCGCGCCTGCATCCAATCTGCACGCGCGCGCTGCTAGATTCGCCGGCAGTCCGACCGAACTGGAAGTGCCGCCATGAACAAGCCTCTCGCCCTGCTGCTGGCCCTGTCTGCTGCAACGCTGGCCCCAGCTGCACACGCCGCCGGCAATCTCGATTGCCAGCTGCGCTACAACCTGTCCGGTTGGTCGCTGATCTACAAGACCGCTTCCGGCACCGGCACGGTCACCTGCAGCAATGGCGCCAGCATGCCGGTGCGTATCGAAGTGAAGGGCGGGGGCCTGACCGTGGGCAAGTCGAAGATCACCAATGGGCGTGGCAGCTTCACCGGTGCGGTCAGCGTCAACGAACTGCTGGGTACCTACGCGTCGGTGGGTGCGCATGCGGGTGCGGTGAAATCCAGCAACGCGCAGGTGATGACCAAGGGCGACATCTCGCTGGCCCTGTCCGGTACCGGCAAGGGCTGGGACCTGGGCGTGGACGGCGCCGCCTTCACCATCAGCCGGCGCTGAGGCGCGTCGGCTGGGCAGTTCCCCAGCTGATGCGGATGTAGTGCTGTTCGGAATCGCTCAACAGCCGTTCGACATCGAAACCATTTTTCAGCAATTGTGCGACCGCGTCTTCGACGAGCTGCTCGCTGGCCATTACCTGGCTGAAGCCGAACACGATGTAGCGACGGCCATTTTCCGAGCCGGCCTGGATGGCGTTGTCGAGGTCGCGGTAGAACAGTTCGATCGGGCGCTTGGCGGCGTCAGCGTTGGCGCGGGCCTGTTCGGCGGTGATGGTGATCATGGGCATCGGTCTTGTGTGGGACAGCGCGCACGATAGCCAGCGAATCAAAGCCGTTCCCGGAAGCCGCGCACAGTGCGCTGTTTTTGCAGCAATTCCTAGGTCGCAGCGGGACGCCGCCGCTGCAGCCAGAAGGCCAGCAGGCCACACACGATGAGCGTCGGGGCCAGCAGCTGCACTGCACCGACCAACGCCATTGCCGCACCCATCAACAGGTAGTAGAGCAGGCCGAACAGTGCGCCTGCGCTGCCAAGACAATGTGGGTAGCCGCGCAGGGCCTGGCCCAGCACATTGGGAATGGCAAGGCCGAAGCCCGTCACCACCGGCACCATCGCCGCGACCACGGCAGGGTGATCATGCAGCAGCGCAGCCAGCAGGCCTCCCGTCAGAACCAGGCCTGCGGCGGTGCGGATGCGCGTGGCCGCGGCAACGCCGGCACGCAACAGGCGGCCATTGCCCCATGCACCCAGTGCCGAGCCCAGTGCCAGCAACGCGCCGCTGGCGCCGAACCAGGCGGCGGGCCAGTGCAGGCGCGCAAATACGAAAGGACCGAGCGCGTACCAGCTGTACATCGCTACGTTGAAAGCCATCACCAGCAATGCGTGTGACCAGATCCAGCGATCGCACAGCAGTTGCCGCAGCAGCGGCAGCATGGGCGTGTGCGGGATATGTGCAGGGCGGCTTTCGCGCAGGCCAGCCAGGCATGCGACTGCCAGCACGGCAGCGGTCAGCAGCAGGCCGGACTGTACGCCGACATAGCCATGGACGGCGACCAGCAGCGTGCCCAGTGCAAGGCCGATGGCCGGGCTCAGGGCCAGGGCCATGCCGATCCAGGAGAATGCCTGCGCCAACGCGGGTCCCTGCAGGTGGTCGCGCAGCACGGTCTGGGTGACCACCGAAGCGGCGGCGGCGCCAACCGCGGCCAGCGCTTGGGCCAGCAACACCTGGCCGAAGCTACCAGCGAGCAGGCCGCCCAGTGCAGCCACGGCAAAGACGCCCAAGCCACATAGAAGGGCCGGGCGACGACCGATACGATCGGCCAGGCGCCCCCACAGCAGCACGCCTGCAGCGAAGCCGAACAGATACAGGCTCATGGCCTGGCTGGCGGTACCCGGCGGTAGGGCGAAGCGTTTGGCCAGATCGGCCAGGGCCGGGCTGTACAGGGTCTGTGCCAACTGCGGAAACATCAGCAGCGCAATGGTGAGCAACAACAGGCGGCGCGACATGCGGGCGCTCCAGAAACGGGGCTGCGCATTGTGGTCGCGACTGCAATGACGCACCCTGTCTATCCTGTCATCGAATGTATGAAATCAGACATGGCCTGGTTGCAGCCGCACACGCACTTCGACGCCGATGCCTGGAGCGCTCCGGTGCTGGGGATCGCAGCCTCACTGGCGGATCACGACTCGGGTTGGCACCAGCATGCACGCGCGCAACTGCTCTACACCCGGCAGGGCTGCACGCGCCTCACCTACGGTGATCGCATCAGCCTGCTGCCGCCCGCGCGCGCCGCGTGGATTCCCGGTGGGCTACGCCATCGCGCGCAGATGCGCCAGGCGGTCGACTACCGTTCGTTGTACTTCGACGCCACCCTGTCAGCCCAGCTGCCCCGGCAACCAGCGATCATCGGCGTGGGGCCGCTGCTGCAGGCCTTGCTGGAGCCGATTGCGCAGGCGCCGTTCGACCATGACTGGCAGTCGCCGCGCGCGCACCACCAACTGGCGTTGTGCGTGCTGGAAATCGCTGCTGCACCGGTGGCGCCGATGGACCTGCCTTTGCCGCGTGATCCGCGCATTGCACGTTGCCTGCCGTTGGCCGAACAGCTGCCGCCCGAACTGCACGAACTGGCCACGCGTACCGGCCTGAGCGCGCGTACGGTTGGCCGGTTGATGCAACACGATACAGGCATGGGCTATCAGGCCTGGCGCCAGCAATGGCGCCTGATGCGGGCCATGGAGCTGCTGTTGCTCGGTCATCGCGTCGCGCATGTGGCCCAAGACACCGGCTTCTCCGCCGAGAGCCCGTTCATCGCCTTCTTCCGCGGCATGACCGGCACCACGCCCGCCGCGTTCCAGCGCCACGCAAAAGGGGACGGAGGGGATTAAGTCGCTTTCGCCCCTTTGATACAGGCCGTGGCAAAAACGACTTAATCCCCTCCGTCCCCTTTTCAAAGAAAAACCCCGGCCGGAGCCGGGGTTTTCATTTCAGTCGTGCCGGTAATCAGCCGCCGCGCGGGCCGCTGCGGCGCGGGCCGCTCGGTCCGCGGTTGCCACCGGGGCCGCCCGGACCACGGTTCCCACCCGGGCCGCCAGGGCCGCGATTGCCGCCCGGGCCACGGTTGCCGCCGCCCGGACCACGACCGCCCGGACGCGCACCGTGCGCCGGCTTCGGGCTGCCGTAGGGGTTGAAGCCCGGCGTGGCGTGGTCGGACGGGAAGCTTGGGGCATTGCCCGGATGGCCGTACGGGTGCCTGTTGCCCTGGCCCTGCGAGCGGTTGCCGGCACCGGCCGGACGACCCTGGCCGCCTGCGCCGCCACGGCCTTCGCCGCCGAAACCGCCACGGCCCTGCCCGCCACCGGCGCCTGCACCCGGACCCTTCGGCTTGCCATACGGACGGCCCTGGCCGCCTGCACCCGGACCACGGGCACCGGGGCCGCGCGCGCCCGGACCGGCGTTGCGATGGCCGCTCGGGCCGGTGCTCACGCCATCCGGCACGTACCAGGTGCGGAATGCCGCAGGATTGCCTTCCGGCAGCGAGCGATCATTCTTCGGGGCGCGCTGCTTGAACGGCTTCTGCGACTGCTTGGCTGCCGCTTCACCGCTGACCGTCAGGCCGCCCTTGAAGCCGCCACCCTTGCCGCCGCGACCACGGCCGCGGTCTTCGCGGACGTTGTCGAAACGGCGCAGCTCGCGGCCTTCGTCTGCGGTGTTATGGCCGTTGACGTAGGCATTGCCACGGCCACCTTCGCGCACGCGCACGGTGGTCTTGGCGGCGCGGCGCTGGCCGATCACCGGCTGCAGCGTCAGCGCCGACGGTGCGCCTTCTTCCAGCTTCAGCTGCGCACGCAGCGCTTCCACCTGGGCGGTACCCAGTTCCACCGAATGGCCACGGGCCAGTTCGCGCGGCAGGCTAACCTTGCCGTAGCGGGTGCGCTTCAGGCGGCTGACCTGGCAGCCCTGCGATTCCCACAGGCGGCGCACTTCGCGGTTGCGGCCTTCCTTCACCACGACGCGGAACCAGTCGTGCGAATCGGTGCCACCGATGCGTTCGATCTCATCGAACTTGGCCGGACCGTCCTCCAGCGCGACGCCACGGCTGAGGCGGTCGACGATGGCGTCGGAGACCTTTTCCTCGCCTTCCGGCGCACGCACGCGCACCACGTACTCGCGCTCGACCTCGAACGACGGGTGCATCATGGCGTTGGCCAGTTCACCGTCGGTGGTGGCCAGCAGCAGGCCGGTGGTGTTGATGTCCAGGCGGCCGATGGCGATCCAGCGCGCGCCCTTCAGCGGCGGCAGCGATTCGAACACGGTCGGGCGGCCTTCGGGATCTTCGCGGGTGGTCACTTCGCCTTCAGGCTTGTTGTAGACCAGCACGCGCGACGGTTCGGACAGGGCGGTGGCGACGAAGCCGCGACCGTCCAGTTCGATCCTGTCGCCGCTCTTGACCGACATGCCGGTCTGCGCGACTTCACCGTTGACCTTGACCAGGCCCTCGGCGATGCGCTGTTCCAGCGCACGGCGCGAGCCGAGGCCGGCCTGGGCCAGCACTTTGTGCAGGCGCTCTTCCAGCTTGAACTGTTCGGAGGTGGCTTCGCGCTTCAGCGAGAGCTTGTTACGGGGGGTGTCACTCATCAGTTTTGCTCCGGCCGACGGTTTCGAGGTCGGCCTCTGGTTCGGAATCGGCTTGGTCAACAGCCACGGTCGTCATCGCGACGGCGTTGTCTTCGCGTTCGTTCAGGGGCACCGCGCGCTCGCCCGGCGCGGAATCGGGGTGCCCATCATCGAGGGGCGAAGGTGCTTGCTCATCGGTGGCCGACGCAGGCGCTGCATCGGCGGAATCGGGGGTGTCACTGCCGGCCAGGCCGGCGTCGTCGTTGGCGGCAGCGCCGTCGGCCGAGACGTCCGGGCCGTCGGCGCCGGCAACGGCCGGAGCATCGTGGTCCAGCGCCAGCTGCGGTTCCAGCTCGCCCAGGTCCTTCAGTTCCGACAGCGGCGGCAGTTCGTCCAGCCGCTTCAGCCCGAAGTAGTCCAGGAAGCCCTTGGTGGTGCCGAACAGTGCCGGCTTGCCGGGCACGTCGCGGTGGCCGACCACGCGGATCCATTCGCGTTCTTCCAGTGCCTGGATGATGTTGCTGCTGACCGCCACGCCGCGCACCTGTTCGATCTCGCCGCGGGTGATCGGCTGCCGGTAGGCGATCAGCGCCAGGGTTTCCAGGGTGGCACGGGTGTAGCGGGTCTTGCGTTCGGTCCACAGCCGGCTGATCCAGCCATGCACTTCGCTGGTGACCTGGTAGCGGAAGCCCGAAGCGACCTCGACCAGTTCCACGCCGCGTCCTTCGCAGGCCTCGCGCAGCCGTTCCAGCGCACGTTCGATGCTGCCCGGCGGTGCGGGCTCATCTTCCGGGAACAGGTCCTTCAGCTGGGCCAGGGTGAGCGGCTGGCTGGAGGCCAGCAGGGCACCCTCGACAATGCGGTCGATCAGCGATTGGTCCATCGGCACTCAGCGCTCACTCATTGGCATTGGCGGCGTCGTTGTCGTCAAACTCGCTGCTGAACTGCAGCGGGGCGTTGGTGTTGCCGGCCGCCAGCGACTTGACGTAGATCGGCGCCAGCGGTTCTTCCTGGACGATGTCCAGCAGCTGTTCCTTGGCCAGCTCCAGCACCGCCAGGAACGTGACCAGCACGCCCAGCTTGCCTTCTTCGGCCGTGAACAGCCCTTCGAAGCGATAGAACCTGCCGTCTTCCAGGCGGCCGAGTACCTCGCCCATGCGTTGCCGCACGCTCAGTGCCTCGCGCTTGATGGCGTGGCCGCTGAACAGCTCGGCGCGCTTGAGCACGTCGTGCAAAGCCAGCAGCATTTCCTTCAGGTCCACCGGCGGCGGCAGCTTCACCGTGGCGCGTTCGGGCATGAAGGCATGCGCCACCGTGGTGTCGCGGTCCTGACGGGGCAGGGCGTCGATGTCCTCGGCGGCCTGCTTGAAACGTTCGTACTCCTGCAGCCGGCGCACCAGCTCGGCGCGCGGGTCGGCCTCATCGCCTTCCTCGCTGACCGGGCGCGGCAGCAGCATCCGCGACTTCACCTCGGCCAGGATCGCGGCCATCACCAGGTACTCGGCCGCCAGCTCGAAGCGCAGCTCGCGCATCACAGTGATGTATTCCACGTACTGCCGGGTGATCTCGGCGACGGGGATGTCCAGTACATCCAGGTTCTGGCGGCGGATCAGGTACAGCAGCAGGTCCAGCGGGCCTTCGAAGGCGTCCAGGATGACTTCCAGCGCGTCCGGCGGGATGTACAGGTCCTGCGGGATCTGCAGGACCGGTTGCCCATGCACCACGGCCAGCGGCATTTCCTGCTGCTGGGGGGCGGGCGGCCGGGTTGGCGGGTTCGCGTCAAGCGCGAGTTCGGAAGTCATCTAATGGACATCAGGATTGCAACGGACCAGTCGCGGCACCGGGTTCGCCGGGCCAACGCCACGGCGCCCCAGGGCACCAGACACGCCGGGATCGGCGCGATTCCACACATATCAAACAGCAGGACGCGCCGCAGGAGACGGCAGCGACAGAACTACGGGGAGGTCGTCTACGTGGCCCGGCCGGATGGTCCGGTTTGAAGCAGCGGGACGGTCGTCGGGGGCTGCGTTGGCCGCAAAACCGACGGGCTGCTGCATCCACCACGTGCAATGGAGTCTAGGGTAAGCCTTTGTCGCGCCAGTGTCCAGCCGGGCCGGGGCAGGGAGCGCATTGGCTAGAATCTGCGCACCCGACAACGCAAGCGAGGAAATGCCGGTGTGGTATGTGATCGAAGGGTATGACGGCCAGGATGTGCTGGCGCAGCGGCTGCAGGCGCGGCCGGAACACCTGGCGCGCCTGCATGCGCTGCGCGACGAGGGGCGCCTGCTGCTGGCCGGGCCGTGCCCGGTGGTGGACAGTGAAGACCCGGGCCCGGCCGGCTTCAGTGGTTCGGTGGTGATTGCACAGTTCGCGTCGCTGCCGCAGGCCCAGGCCTGGGCCGATGCCGACCCGTACGTCGCCGCCGGCGTATACACCCATGTGCAGGTGCGGCCGTTCCGCAAGGTCCTGCCGTGAACGCGGAGCGGATCGAGCGGATGCGTGACGCACTGCAGCAGGCGCTGGCCCCCAGCGTGCTGGAAATCGAAGACGACAGCCATCGTCACGCCGGTCATGCCGGTGCACGCGATGGCCGCGGCCATTTCAACGTGCATGTGGTCAGTGAGCGCTTCGCCGGGCTGGGTCCGCTGGCCCGGCACCGCGCGGTCTATGCCGCGCTGGGGTCGATGATGGAGACCGATATCCACGCGTTGTCCATCCGCGCGCAGACCCCGTCAGAACAGGGCTGAGCCCTTGTCCCACGCTGTCCTGGCGGGTCCTTCATGGGCCTCGCCACGGACAGGTTTTCATGTCCATTTCTGGACATTCGCCTAACGGACTGTTTACAAGCCCAGATGGAAACGCTTACATTCCGCGCCAATGCTGGTAGGTCCAAGCCGTGGAGGGCGGCTTCGTGAACAAGGCAGCTATCACAATCAAAGACGTCGCACGCGAAGCCCGGGTCTCCGTGGCCACGGTTTCCCGCGCGCTCAACGGGCATGAAAATGTCGCCGAACCGGTCCGCCAGCTTGTGCTGGAGGTGGCCGCACGGTTGCGTTACACCCCGCACGCCGCCGCCCGCAGCCTGAGCAGCCGCCGCACCAATACGGTGGGCGTGGTGCTGCCTGACCTGTACGGCGAATTCTTCTCCGAGTTGATGCGCGGCATCGACGGCGTGGCCCGCAACCGCCGCCAGCACCTGCTGGTGTCCAGCTACCACGGCGACCAGGAACAGCAGGGCGCGGCCCTGCGTGCCATGCGCGGCCGCGTCGACGGCCTGCTTGTGCTCTCGCCCTACGCCGAGAGCCCGGGCTTCCTGACCGACAACCTGCCGCAGTCGCTGCCGACGGTGTTGATCAATACCTATCTGCCCGGGCAGGACCACCCGGTGCTGAGCATCGATGACCATGCCGGTGCGATGGCGATGACCCGCCATCTGCTCGACGCCGGTCACCGCCGTATCGCTTTCATTTCTGGCCCGGACCTCAACTTCGACGCGCGCGAGCGCCTGCGCGGCTTCCGTGACGCGCTGGCGGCTTTCGGCAGTGACGCCGAAGGCATCGAGCTGCCCGGTGATTTCGACGAAGCTTCCGGCCATCGCGCCGGTCAGGAGTTGCTGGCAGCCGGAGCGCTGCCTGATGCCGTGTTCGCCGCCAACGACATGATGGCGCTGGGATGCCTGTACGCGTTCACGCAGGCCGGTGTCCGTGTCCCGGCCGATGTGGCCCTGGCGGGTTTCGATGATATTCCACTGGCGCGTTTCGTCCACCCGTCGCTGACCACCATGCAGGTCAGCATCGCCGAGCTCGGCGACCGGGCCATGACGCGTCTGATGCAGTTGATGGACGGCACCTCCACGGATGGGGCAGGGGACAAGCAGACCCTGGTTCCCCGCTTGATTGTTCGCGATTCCACCACTCCGCCATCCGGCCGTTGAAGCCAGAGGCGTTCCTTCTTTTTTGATTGATCGCAGGGACCGCGCAAGCGGTTACCGCCACCCGGAGATTGAGTTGATGATGCATACCACCTTCCGCATGCCGGCGCGCCGGCTGCTGAGCACCGCACTGGTCAGCTGCCTGATGCTGGCTGCCGCCCCCAACGTCATGGCGCAGTCGGCCAACGCCAGCCTGCGCGGCCAGGTTGCCGGCGCCCAGGCAGGCACCGAAGTGACCGCCACCAACGTGGCCACCGGTACCGTCCGCCGTGGCACCATCCGCGCCGACGGCAGCTACTCGCTGATGGGCCTGGATCCGGGCACCTACAACGTGGTCGCCAACGGCCAGACCCAGAAGGTCACCGTCACCGTGGCCTCGACCGCGACGCTGAACTTTGCCGGTGCCGCCAGCAGCACCCAGGGTTCGACCGCGGCCACCAACCTGGACACCGTCAACGTTGTTGCGCCGACCCTGCTGCAGGAAGTGCGCACCTCCGAAGTCGGCAAGACCGTCAGCCTGCAGCAGATCCAGACCACCCCGCAGGTGTCGCGCAACTTCCTGGAGTTCGCCGACGCGGTGCCGGGCCTGATCTTCACCCGCGACGCCAAGGGCAACACCTCGCTGCGCGGCGGCGCCACCAATGCCGATGGCACCAACGTGTACATCGACGGCGTGGGCCAGAAGAGCTACGTCAAGGGCGGCGGCGTGGCCGGCCAGTCCGGCAGCGCCGGCAACCCGTTCCCGCAGCTGGCCATCGGCGAATACAAGGTCATCAGCGGCAACTACAAGGCCGAGTATGGCCAGGTGTCGAGCGCCGCGGTGACGGCTGCAACCAAGTCCGGCACCAATGAGTTCAAGGGTGAGGCGTTCTACCGCTACACCGATGAAGACATGCGTGCCAAGACCCCGGCCGAGCGCCAGGGTGGCAAGGAGAAGATGGTCTCGGCCGAGAAGGAATACGGCTTCGCCCTGGGCGGCCCGATCGTCCAGGACAAGGCGCACTTCTTCGTGACCTACGAAGCCAAGCGCTTCGACCTGCCGGTCACCATCGCGCCGGATGGCGCGGTCACCGGCGCTGCCGGCCTGCTGCCGCCGGCCGGCGCCGCCGGCCTTGGCCCGGCCAGCCAGCCGTTCCAGCAGGACCTGATCTTCGGCAAGATCGACTTCGAGCCGACCGACAACGATCGCATCGAGCTGACCTTCCAGGACCGCGACGAAACCCAGTCGCAGTTCAGTGGCCAGACCTCGCCGGAAGCCGGCCGTGAAGTGGTCAACACCGACCGTCGTTACGCCCTGCGCTGGAACCACAGCGGTGAGCGCTACTACAACGAGTTGATGGTCACCCACGAAGACTCGTTCAACAACCCGACCCCGCTGACGCTGGCCAACGGCATCACCTACACCGCACCGGACGGCCCCGAAGACCGCACCATCGTGAAGATCGGTGGCGCCTCGGCACTGGATTCGCAGGTGAAGGGCCAGAAGGGCTGGTCGATCGAAGACAACCTGACCCTGGATGGCATCCAGTGGGCCGGTGACCACACCATCAAGATGGGCGTGAAGTACAAGGCGATCGATCTGTACGCATCCGATGCGGCACAGATCAACCCGACCTTCACCTACTCGCTGGGCGATCCGGACTTCCCCGATTCGATTCCGTACAAGGCGCAGTTCGTCAAGCCGGTGACCGGCGTGTCCGGCGTGTCCGGCGAAGTGCGTTCGAAGTCCAAGCAGTACGGCGTGTTCATCCAGGACGACTGGCAGGTCAACGACCACCTGCAGCTGAACATCGGCCTGCGCTGGGACTACGAAAAGACCCCGTCCTACCTGGACTTCGTGACCCCGCAGCAGGTGGTCGACGCCATCTATTCGCAGGATCCGCGCGCCCCCGCCGGCCAGACCTATGCCGATTCGCTGGCACTGGGCGGCCTGGACATCAGCGACTACATCAGCAACGGCCACAATCGCAAGGCGTTCAAGGATGCCTGGCAGCCGCGCCTGGGCTTCTCGTATGACATCAATGCCGACGAGCAGCACGTCATCCACGGCGGTGCCGGCCGTTCCTACGACCGTGACCTGTTCGACAACCTGCAGCTGGAAACCACCAAGCTGGCCCTGCCGCAGCCGACCATCTACTTCCGCAACCCGGCCACCAACACCTGCATCAACGGCCAGGCCGCCTGCTATGACTGGAATCCGAACCTGCTCAACGGCATCGGCAACCTGCAGGCACTGGTCGGCGCGACCAGCAATGCCGGGCTGGAGGTTGACCTGCTGAACAACAAGCTGAAGGCGCCGTACTCGGATCAGTTCAGCCTGGGCATGAGCAACCAGATCGGCGACTGGCTGACCGACGCCACCATCGCACGTACCCTGAGCTACGACGGCTTCGCCTTCACCCTGGGCAACCGCTACCCGACCGGCCAGTTCTTCGATGATCCGCGCCTGTGCGGCGGCACCTCCGCAGGCCTGAGCCAGGCCTGGAGCTGCAACGTGCCGGGCTTCGGCAGCCTGATCATCGGCCAGCAGGGCATCAAGACCCGCGCCACCCAGGTCCTGTTGTCGGCACAGAAGCCGTTCACCAAGGAAAGCGGCTGGGGCACCTCGATCGCCTATACCTGGACCACTGCGCGCCATAACCGCGACATCAACGAGAAGTATGCGTTCGATCGCGGCCTGATCGGTGACTACCCGACCATCCGCTCCAACGGCGCGCCGCGCCACCGCCTGGTGGTGACCGGTTCCTACGCGGGCTTCTGGGGCATCACTTTCGGCGGCAAGATCACCCTGGCCACCCCGACCGCCGTCAACGACTGGTACCCGGTGATGCAGGCCAGCGGCTACACCCTGCCGACCCCGCAGGCGGCCGTGCCCAACGCCACCGGCAAGTTCCTGGTGGGTGGCAAGATCTTCGGCTACCGTTCGGTCGACCTGCAGGCGACGAAGACGTTCAAGCTGGCGGGCAACACCGAGCTGTACGCCCGCCTGGACATCATCAACGTGTTCAACTTCGACAACTTCTCCACCTACAACTACGTCAAGACCAACGGCAAGCTGCAGGCCAGCTACAACGAGACCGGCGACATCATCGGTACTCCGCGCCAGGTCAAGGCCGAAGTGGGCTTCCGCTTCTAAGCCCGGGCGGTGATGCATGACCCGATGCCGCCGGCTCGCTGGCGGCATCGGTCAAAACGGCAATGGCCGGCCCTGTGCCGGTCCATTGCCCACGCCGCTGCCGGCCAGGGGGCAGCGGCGTGGGCAATGATCGCGGTGTCAAGCCACGTTTTTCGTGGTTTTTTAAGAACGCACCTTGTAAACGATTTCAGATCATTGGACGGTATGCTTTCCCATCGATCAGACCACCGGAGGAACCGCGCCATGCAGGCACGCCATCTGTTGTCCGCCGCAGCGCTGAGCCTGGCCGTGGCCGCCTGCCAGCCGGCCCAGCAGGAACCTGCCAAGCCCCGCCCGCCGGTGATCCTGATCGAGGCCGACGCACCGCCGCGGCCGATGAAGCCGGAGCTTCCGCCGCTGTTCGATGACATCGAACGCCGCACCTTCCAGTTCTTCTGGGACACCACCAACGAAGTGAACGGCCTGACCCCGGACCGCTACCCGTCACGGCCGTTCGCCAGCATCGCCTCGGTCGGTTTCGCGTTGACTGCCTATCCGATCGGCATAGAAAACGGCTGGGTCAGCCGCAACCAGGCCATCGACCGCACGCTGACCACGCTGAAGTTCTTCCGCGATGTGCCGATGGGCCCGCAGCGCACCGGCAAGGCCGGCTACAAGGGCTTCTACTACCACTTCCTGGACATGCAGGAAGGCCGTCGCTACGACAGCTGGGTCGAACTGTCCTCGGTGGATACCGCACTGCTGATGATGGGCGTGCTGTTCGCGCAGTCGTACTACGACGGCGATGATCCGCGCGAGAAGGAGATCCGCCAGATCGCCGACACCTTGTACAAGAAGGTGGACTGGCCGTGGCTGCAGCAGCGTGCGCCGCTGATCTCGATGGGCTGGTTCCCCGAGAGCGGCTTCATCGACCACGACTGGATGGGCTACAACGAGGCGATGATGGTCTACATCCTTGCCCTGGGGTCGCCCACGCACCCGGTCAGCCCGGATGCGTGGACGGTGTGGACGCGCACCTACGACAACGACTGGGGTGTTTACCAGGGCCAGGAATACCTGTCCTTCGGCCCGCTGTTCGGCCACCAGTACAGCCACGTCTGGATCGACTTCCGCGATATCCAGGACGCATACATGCGCGAGCGCGGCAGCACTTATTTCCTCAACAGCCGCTCGGCTGCGCTGGCCCAGCGCGAATACGCCATCGCCAACCCGATGCAGTGGAAGGAGTATGGCGAGAATGTGTGGGGCCTGACCGCCAGCGATGGCCCGCAGAACACCACGCAGGAGTACCGCGGCGAGCAGCGCCAGTTCCGCCATTACTCCTCGCGCGGCGCTGGGCTGCGCGAGAATTTCGATGACGGCACCATTGCCCCGACTGCTGCGATCGCCTCGGTGGTGTTTGCGCCGGAGCAGGTGATCCCGGCCACGCTGGAAATGCACAAGCGCTACGGCGACTACATCTATTCCAGCTACGGCTTCCTGGATTCATTCAACCCCAGCTTCAACTACGACATCCCGATCAAGACCGGCCGCCTGGTGCCGGATCGCGGCTGGGTCGCCAGCGATTACATCGCCATCGACCAGGGACCGATCCTGACCATGATCGCCAACTACCGCAACGATTTCGTGTGGGAGGTGATGAAGAAGAACCCCTACATCCGCAAGGGACTGGAGCGGGCAGGGTTCAGCGGTGGCTGGCTGGCGCCGGAAGGCGCGTTCCAGCCGCTGGAGCTGCAGAAGGACGAAAAGGCCGCGGCGGCACGCGCGGTGGGTATCGCCGAATCACGCGCGGCTGCCGCGCAGGAACAGAAAAACAATGCCAACCGCAACACAGGGCAGGGGAAGTAACCCGGTGCCGAACTGGATCGACCGCCTGCGCCGCTGGGCGCTGCCCGCCCTGGCCGCTTTGGCCGTGGCCGGCTGCGCCCGCACCGAGCCTGGAACCACCACCGTGCGCTTCTGGGCGATGGGTCGCGAAGCCGAGGTGGTCAGCGAGCTGATCCACGAGTTCGAGGCCGAAAATCCCGGCATCAAGGTGGATGTGCAGAACATCCCGTGGACGGCAGCGCACGAAAAGCTGCTGACCGCGTTCGCCGCCGATGGCCTGCCGGACGTGTGCCAGCTCGGCAATACCTGGGTGCCGGAGTTCGCCGAACTCGATGCATTGACCCCGCTGCAGCCGTTCGTGCAGCGCTCCACTGTGGTCGATCCGAAAGATTACTTCCAGGGCATCTGGGATACCAACGTGATCCACGGCGAGCTGGTGGGCGTGCCGTGGTACGTCGATACACGCCTGATCTACTACCGCAAGGACCTGCTGGCCAAGGCCGGCTACGACCACCCGCCGCGTACCTGGGCCGAGTGGGACGAGCAGATGGCGGCGATCAAGCGCATGCAGGGGCCGAACCGCTATGCGGTGCTGATGCCGATCAATGAGTTCGAGCAGCAGTTGTCCTTGGCACTGCAGCAACCCGATCCGCTGCTGCGCGACGATGACACCCGCGGCAATTTCGCCAGCCCGGGGTTCCGCCGCACGCTGGCCTTCTACGCCAACATGTTCGAGCAGGGCTGGGCGCCGAAGATGTCCGAGACGCAGATCTCCAACGTCTGGGACGAGTTCTTCCGCGGCTTCAACGTGTTCTACATCTCCGGCCCCTGGAACATCCGCGAGTTCAAGAAGCTGCAGCCAAAGGAACTGGAAGGGCAGTGGGGCACCGCGGCGCTACCGGGTCCGGACGGCCCCGGCGCCGGCATCGCCGGTGGCACCAGCCTGGTGATCTTCCGCAAGTCGCAGCAGAAGGAAGCGTCGTGGAAGCTGATCGAGTTCCTGTCGCGGCCGCAGATCCAGGCGCGTTTCCATTCGATCATCGGCGACCTGCCGCCGCGCCGCAGTACCTGGAACGCACCGTCGCTGGCCAACGATCCGCTGGCAGCGGCATTCCGTGACCAGCTGGAGCGGGTCAAGCCGACGCCGAAGGTGCTCGAATGGGAGCGCATCGTGCAGGAAATGCGCATCGTCACCGAGAAGGTGGTGCGCGGTGGCCTGCCGCAGGACAAGGCCGTGGAAGAACTGGACCAGCGCGTGGACAAGGTGCTGGCCAAGCGCCGCTGGATGCATGAACAACAACGCCTGCAGCAGCGCGCACCGTCGTCGCAGTCCAGCAGTGCCGTAGCCGCCGGGAGCGCGCAATGAAACGTACTTCGCTTGCCGGCTGGATCTTCGCCGGGCCCTCGTTGATCGTGCTGGGCGTGTTCTTCGGCCTGCCGGTGGCTTCGGCGCTGGCGCTGAGCGTGACCGACTTCGACCTGTATGCCCTGGCTGACAGCAGCAACCTGCGGTTTGTCGGCCTCGGCAACTACATCGACCTGCTGCAGACACCGATGTTCTGGAAGTCGCTGTGGAATACCACCTACTTCGTGTTGATCGGTGTGCCCTTGTCGATCAGCGTGTCGCTGGGCGCGGCGATGCTGCTGAACGCACCGGCCGCGCGCTTCAAGGCGCTGTTCCGCACCGCGCTGTTCGCGCCGGTGGTGACCACGCTGGTGGCGGTGGCGGTGATCTGGCGTTACCTGTTCCACACCAGCTACGGCCTGGTGAACTACGGCCTGGGCCACCTGGGCATCAGCCCGATCGACTGGCTGGGCGATCCCAACTGGGCGATGCCGACCATCATGCTGTTCGCGGTGTGGAAGAACTTCGGCTACAACATGGTGATCTTCCTGGCCGGCCTGCAGGCGATCCCGCATGACCTGTACGAGGCTGCGCGCATCGACGGCGCCTCGCGCTGGAAGCAGTTCCTGCACATCACCCTGCCGATGCTCGGCCCGGTGCTGCTGGTGGTCGGCGTGATTACCGTGTCCGGCTACTTCCAGCTGTTCGCCGAGCCGTATGTCATGACCCGCGGCGACCCACTGCAGAGCACCGTCAGCGTGCTGTATTTCATGTTCGAGGAAGGCTTCAAGTGGTGGAACCTGGGACGCGCCTCCGCCGTGGCGTTCCTGCTGTTCCTGATCATCCTGGCGGTGACCACCGTGATGCTGCGTTTCGGCCGCAAGAGGCAGTTGGTATGAGTCGTGAAATCGGCCAGTCGCGCTGGTACCCGTGGTTGATCAATGGTGCGTTGCTGGTGCTGGCCCTGGTCAGCCTGGCACCGCTGTTGTGGATGCTCTCGGTCTCGTTCATGCCGCAGGGCGAGGCCAGCCATTTCCCGCCGCCGCTGCTGCCTTCGAGCATCACCACGCACAACTACCATGAGCTGTTCGCGCGCACTGGCATGGGCGGCAACTTCGCCAACAGCCTGCTCGTCTCGCTGGCGATCACCTTTGGCTCGCTGTTGCTCAACACCATGGCCGGCTATGCGTTCGCCAAGCTCAACTTCGTCGGCCGCGAGCGCCTGTTCCAGGTGCTGATGGCGGCGCTGGTGATTCCAGCGCAGGTGGCGATGCTGCCGCTGTTCCTGCTGATGAAGCAGCTGGGCCTGGTCAACAGCTTCGGCGGCGTGATCGTGCCGGCGCTGGCCAGCGTGTTCGGCATCTTCCTGGTGCGCCAGTACGCGCGTTCGATTCCGGACGAATTGCTGGAAGCGGCCCGTATCGACGGGGCAGGGGAGCTGCGCATCTTCTTCCAGATCGTGCTGCCGATGCTCAAGCCGGTGCTGGTGACCCTGGCGATCTTCACCTTCATGGGCGCATGGAACGATTTCATGTGGCCGCTGATCGTGTTGACCGATCAGGAGCACTACACTTTGCCGGTGGCGCTGGCCACCCTCTCGCGCGAGCACATCATGGACGTGGAAATGATGATGGCCGGCGCGGTGGTCACCGTGGTCCCGGTGCTGGCGCTGTTCCTGGTGCT
This sequence comes from Stenotrophomonas sp. A3_2, assembly GCF_036624925.1. Lineage (NCBI taxonomy): Bacteria > Pseudomonadati > Pseudomonadota > Gammaproteobacteria > Lysobacterales > Lysobacteraceae > Stenotrophomonas > Stenotrophomonas sp. A3_2. Next base: position 57,480 of record NZ_JAZKVY010000341.1, on the reverse strand, counting down.
GCAGCGGTACTACATCCAAGGTCTGTTGCTGGGGAGCGTCAAGGGATGAAGCGAGCGATCGCCGTTGGACTGGGCCTGCTGTGGACCTCCCTGGCGATCGCCGCGCCACCGGCGCTGCCGGCACCGAAGGTGCTGGACGACTTCGACGACGTCGCGGCCTGGAAGCTGGTGCTGTCCGACCAGGTCAGCGGTTCGCTGCGCCCGGTCAGTGGCGCTGGCGGCGGCCGCGCGCTGTGCCTGGACTATGACTTCCACGATGTCTCCGGCTACGTCGGGATCCGCCGCGCGCTGAACATCGAATACCCGGTCAACTACCGCTTCGGATTCCAGCTGCGTGGCGAATCGCCGGGCAACGACCTGCAGTTCAAGTTGATCGATGCCAGCGGCGACAACGTCTGGTGGGTCAATCGGCCCGGCTACAGTTTTCCCAAGGGCTGGACGCCGGTCGAGTACCGCCGGCGCCAGATCGACAAGGCGTGGGGTCCCTCGCCCGAGAAGGAGATGGCGCGCAGCGCCGCAGTCGAGTTCACGATTTACAGCAAGGTCGGCGGCCGCGGCACCGTATGCTTCGACAGGCTGACCCTGCAGGGGCTGCCACCGCAGGATGATTCGGCGCTGGTGCCGTCGGTGATTGCCGATACCGCCACCGCGCTGCAGGACCGCATGATCGACGGCAAGAGCGACACGTTCTGGATCAGCGGTGGCGTCAAGCAGCAGACCATCAGCCTGGACCTGCACAAGAGCCGCGAGATCGGCGGTGTCGTGATCGATTGGCTGCCGAACCTGGAAGCCAATCGCTACACCGTGCGGACGTCCGAGGATGGCCGGGATTGGCGCATCGTGCGCGAAGTGACCAGCGGTGCCGGTGGCCGCGACTGGCTTGCCCTGCCGGATACCGACGCGCGCTACGTGCGTTTCGATCTGCGCGATGGCCCGAACTGGCGCTATGGCATCCGTGACATCGCACTCAAGCCGCTGGCGTTCGCCGCCACGCCCAATGCCTTCCTGTCCTCGGTAGCCGCCGAACTGCCGCGCGGTTCGTTGCCGCGCGCGTATGTGGGCGAACAGCCCTACTGGACCCTGCTCGGCCTCGATGGTGGCCAGGAGCAGGCGCTGATCAGCGAAGATGGCGCGCTGGAGCCGGCCAAGGGCAGCTTCAGCATCGAGCCGTTCATCCGCCTGGACGGCAAGCTGCTGGACTGGTCGAAAGTGGCTATCACCCAGTCGCTGCAGGATCACTACCTTCCGATCGCCACCGTCGACTGGGTGCATGAGAAGGCCGGACTCTCGGTGACCGGTTTCGTGCAGGGCACGCCCGAGCGTGCGCAGCTGGTCGGCCGCTACCGGCTGAGCAATCCGGACAAGGTCGCGCACGAATACACCCTGGCACTGGCGATACGGCCGTGGCAGGTCAATCCGCCCAGCCAGTTCCTTAATACCGTCGGAGGCTTCAGCCGGATTGATGCCCTGGATGTAGGTGAGCAGCTGGTTCGGGTCAACGGTGAGCCGCGGATCTATCCGCTGCAGGTACCGGACGCGCGCTTTGCCAGTACGTTCGATGGCAAGCTCGATGCGATGCATCTGGAAAGCGGCACGTACCCGGCGACCACGGCGGTGAAGGACAGCACCGGCATGGCGTCGGGTGCGCTGGTGTACACGATCAGGCTGGAGCCCGGGCAGAACCGTGAGGTGGCGGTGGTGCTGCCACAGACCGGTGGCTGGGCGCCGCAGGCGCTGGATGTGGCCAAGGCGCAGGCGCAGGTGGCCGAGCAATGGCGGAAGAAGCTGGGCGTGGTTTCGCTGCAGGTGCCTGCTGCAGGCCAGCCACTGGTCGACACCCTGCGCACGGCGGTGGCGCACATGCTGATCTCGCGTGTCGGACCGCGCCTGCAGCCGGGCACGCGGTCGTATGCGCGCAGCTGGATCCGCGACGGCGCGATGATCTCCGAGGGCCTGCTGCGCATGGGGCGCAGTGATGCGGTGCGCGATTACATCAACTGGTATGCGCCGTACCAGTTCGAAAACGGCAAGGTGCCGTGCTGCGTCGACGCGCGCGGCAGCGACCCGGTGCCGGAGAACGACAGCCATGGCGAGTTGATCTACAGCATCGCCGAGTATGGGCGCTACACCGGCGACAGCACGTTCACCGAGCTGATGTGGCCGCACGTGCAGGGCGCCTACAACTACATGGAGCAGCTGCGCGCCAGCGAGCGCACCGAGGAAAACCGCGCGCGCAACCCGGCGTTCTACGGGATGATGCCGGCCTCGATCAGCCATGAAGGCTATTCGGCCAAGCCGATGCATTCCTACTGGGACAACTTCTGGGCACTGCGCGGCTACAAGGACGCGGCGCTGCTGGCGACCCAGCTGGGCAAGGTCGAGGCGATGCAGATCGCCGAATCGCGCGACCAGTTCCGTGCTGACCTGCAGGCCTCGCTGCTGTCGGCGATGCAGCAGCACAACATCGATTACCTGCCGGGCTCGGCCGAGCTGGGCGACTTCGACGCGACCTCCACCACGATCGCGCTTGCCCCCGGCGGCGAGCAGGGCCGGCTGCCGCAGCAGGCGCTGGAGGCGACCTTCGAGCGCTACTGGAACGAGTTCGTTGCCCGTCGCGATGGCAAGCGCGAGTGGAAGGATTACACCCCGTACGAATGGCGCAACGTGGCAGCGTTCGTGCGCCTGGGCTGGCGCGACCGCGCCTGGCAGGCCACCGAGTTCTTCTTCAGGGACCGCGCGCCACAGGCCTGGAACCAGTGGGCCGAAGTGGTCTCGCGCACGCCGCGCAAGCCGTTCTTCGTCGGTGACCTGCCGCACGCCTGGGTGGCTTCGGACTTCGTGCGCTCTGCGCTGGACATGTTCGCTTACAACCGTGATCTGGACGATGCGCTGGTACTGGCCGCCGGCGTGCCGACCGCGTGGCTGCAGGGCGAGGGCATTGCCGTGCAGGGCCTGCGCACGCCGCAGGGGCAGTTGAACTACCGCCTGCAGCGCAGCGACAAGCAGCTGGTGCTGGAGGTGCAACCGGGCCTGGTGCCGCCGGTCGGTGGTGTGGTGCTGCCGTGGCCGTATGCTGGCGACCCGGGCGAGGCGAGCATCAACGGTGAAGCGGCCCAGTGGGTCAACAGAGAACTGCACGTGCACCAGCTGCCGGCGCGGATCGAGATCGACGTGCCGAGCGCAGTGCGCCGCGCCGAACGCAAGGGGCAGTAACGATGAAGCAGCAGCGGGCGAAGGTGCGCACGTCGGTGCGCGCCCTGGGGCTGGCCATTGCAATGGCATTGCCGGGCGTGATGATGGCGGCTGAACCGGCTGGCACGACTGTGGCGCCCGACGTTGCCAGCGCGCCGGGCATGAGCATGGTCACCTTCAACCTGCACCACGACCGCGAAGACTGGCCGAGCCGGCGCCGCACCATCCTGGCCGAGCTCAAGCGCCTGCAGCCGGATGCGGTTGCCCTGCAGGAAGTGATCCAGCGCCGCAACGTGCGAAACCAGGCGCAATGGCTGGCCGGCCAACTCGGCTACAGGTATGTGTTCGTGTCCACCGATCCGGTCGCGGCACCCAAGCGCTACGGCAATGCGCTGCTGACCCGGCGGCCGATCCTCGCTCAGGGCGATCATCTGCTGCAGCCGCTGGACGACTACCGCACCGTGGCCCACCTGCGCATCGACGTCGACGGCACGCCGGTAAACATCTACGCCACGCATCTGAACGAGCGCAGCGACGAGAACGGGCAGCGCATCCGTCGCACCCAGGTCGAAGACCTGCTGCGCTTCATCACTGCAACCTCGGCCGGTGCACCGGTGGTGATCGCCGGCGACTTCAATGCACTGGTGGATGCCGGCGACCTGAGCGAGCTGCGCAGCCACTACGGCGACAGCTACGGCAGCGTGCATGTCAACACCGATCTGTCCGCGGTCAGTACGCTCAACCGTCACTATTACCAGGCGCCGTCGCGGATCGACCACATCTTCTTCCAGCAGAACGAGATGGTCGCACGCGAGGCGAAGATCCTGTTCGACCAGCCCGATGACAGCGGTCGCTGGGCCTCGGACCACTACGGCGTGTGGACCCGCCTGCAGTTCGCGCCGAAACCCTGACGCAGGCACGCTTGGGTAGGTGCCAACCTTGGTGGGCACGGTTCGGCCCGACGCACAAACAAAAACGGCGGGGATCATTGATCCCCGCCGTTTCGTTTTCACGCTATCAAGGCGCGATCAGTTCGACGGAGGCGTGCGCTTGGCGGCCTCTTCGTCTTCTTCATCGGCCCTGGCTTCTGCAGCCTGCGCTGCGGCGTCGGCATGGCCATCGGCGACCGGATCGATCGACGGCGTCACCACGGCTTCGGCGACCGGGGCAGCGGCCTCGATCGGCGCGGCTTCCACCGCCACCGGCGCGACCGGCTGTTCCACGATCGGCGCAGTCTCGACGACCGGCGTGGCTTCAACGGCCGGGGCGGCCTCCACCACCGGGCCACTCTCACTGGCCACCGGCTTGGTTTCAACCACCGGGGTTGCTTCAACCACCTGCGGCTTCGATTCCACGACCGGCGCGGCCTCGACCGCGACCGGCTTCGTTTCGATCACCGGAGCGGCTTCAGCCACTGCGGTCGTTTCAGCCACAACCGGCTTTGCTTCGATCACCGGCGCGGCAGCGTCCACCACCGGAGTGGCGTCGGCGACCGGCTGAACCGGGGTCGCAGCGTCGATGGCATCGAGCATGCTGGTCTGCACCGGCGAGGACACCGTTTCAGTTTTCGCAGCAGCCTCGGCCGGTGCCTGCACTTCAGCCGCGACGGGGGCGGCGACTTCGACCACGGCGCTGCTCACCACCGCAACCGGTGCGGAAACCGCAGCGGCGGCAGCGCGGGCCGGCTTCCCGGCTTCGATGGCGATCGGCTCGACTTCGTCATCGAAGTCGAACTCCGGCTGCGAACGGACCGGCTGCACCGCAGCAACCGGAGCGGTTCCGGCGGTGTTGTTGACGCTCGGCTCGGCGCCGTCGGTGTCTTCACCGTCATCACCATCGTCCTGGTCATCGCCCAGGGCGTCGCTGCCGACGGCATTCTCGGTGCCACCGCGACGACGGCGACGGCCACCACGACGGCCACGACGACGGCGGGTTGCGCCTTCGCCTGCCTGCTCGCCATTGGTGTCGGTTGCAGCCTCCTCGCCGGCAACCGCAGTCACCTCGGCCGCGCTGCCAGCGTTGGCAGCGGTGTCGGCCGACGCAGCGGCTTCCACCGGAGCGGCGGGTGCCGGAGCAACCGGCGTCACCGGCGCGGTGGTTTCCAGCGCGTTCACCCCGTTGGCGGCGACGGCCGTAGCGGCTACGGCTGCCGCTGCGGTCACGGCTTCGGCAGCTGCTTCGGCGGCATTGCGCTGCGGCTTCTCGGCCGGCTTGTCACCGTCCTGCTGCTGCGGGCGCGGCTGCTTGGGCTGCTTCAGCTTCGGCTGCTGGTTCTGGTTCTGGCCCTGCTGCTCGTTGCGCGGCTTGTTCTGCTGCTGCGGCTGCTGCTGGCCATCCTTGTGCTGCGGCTCCTTCTGCTTGCCCTGCTGCGGCTGCTGCTGCGCATTGCCGTTGTTGCCGTTGCGGCCGTCCTTGCGCTGCTCGCCGCGGTCCTTGCGGTTGCCGCCATCCTTCTGCTGCTGCGCGTTGCCATTGCCACGACTGTCGTCGCGACGGTCCTTGCGGTCCTTGTTGCGATCCTTGTTGCGGTCCTTGCGGCCACCGTCCTGCGACTGACGCGCCGCCGGAGCGGCCGGCGCCGGCGCCGGGGCCGGTTCGCCACCGAACACGCGCTTGAGCCAGCCGATCACGCCGCCGCTGGGGGCCGGGGCCGTCGGTGCGACCGCGACCGGGGCCGGGGCTGCCTTGGCCGGCTCAACTTCCTCGCGAACCGGGGCGGGCGAGGTGTGCTTGACCTGGGTCACCGCCGGCGGCGGGATGTTCAGCTGGCCCTTGGTCAGCGCGTGCACCGGCAGCTTGCGCGGGGTGCCCCGCTGGTAGCTGGGCTTGCTGCTTTCTTCACCCAACTCGTTCTCGCGCAGGCGGGTGACGGTGTAGTGCGGGGTATGCAGCTGCTCGTCGGCCACGATCACGATCGGCGCCTCGTGGCGCTGCTCGATCTCGCGCAGGGCGCTGCGCTTCTCGTTCAGCAGGTAATTGGCGATCTCCACGGGGGCCTGCACCAGCACCTGCCCGGTGTTCTCCTTCATCGCATGCTCTTCGGCGACGCGGATGATCGACAGCGACAGGGACTCGACGCTGCGCATGCGGCCGTGGCCGTCGCAACGCGGGCAGACGATCTGGCTGGATTCGCCCAGGCTCGGGCGCAGGCGCTGGCGGCTCATTTCCAGCAGGCCGAAGCGCGAGATGCGGCCGACCTGCACGCGGGCACGGTCGTACTTCAGCGCGTTGGCCAGGCGGTTCTCGACCTCGCGCTGGTGCTTGTTGGAGGCCATGTCGATGAAGTCGATCACCACCAGGCCGCCCAGGTCGCGCAGGCGCAGTTGGCGAGCCACTTCCTCGGCCGCTTCCAGGTTCGTCTGGAACGCGGTGTCCTCGATGTCGCTGCCCTTGGTGGCGCGCGAGGAGTTCACGTCGACTGCGGTCAGTGCTTCGGTCTGGTCGACCACGATCGAGCCACCCGACGGCAGGCGCACGTTGCGCTCGTAGGCACCTTCGATCTGCGACTCGATCTGGAAGCGGTTGAACAGCGGGATGTCGTCCTTGTAGTGCTTGAGCTTGCGCAGGGTCTGCGGCATCACCTGCTGCATGAACTCGCGGGCGTGCTCGTACATCTCCTCGGTGTCCACCAGGATCTCGCCGATGTCGGCGCGCAGGTAGTCACGCAGGGCGCGCACGATCAGGCGCGACTCCTGGTAGATCAGGAACGGAGCGGGCTTGCTCAGCGCGGCTTCGGCAATGGCGCGCCAGACGTTGAGCAGGTAGTCCAGGTCCCACTGCAGTTCTTCCGCATCGCGGCCGACGCCGGCGGTACGGATGATCACGCCCATGTCGTCGGGAATGTTCAGCTTGTCCAGCGCGTCCTTCAGCGCGGCCCGGTCTTCGCCCTCGATGCGGCGGGACACACCACCGGCGCTGGGCGAGTTCGGCATCAGCACCATGTAGCGGCCGGCCAGCGAGATGAACGTGGTCAGGGCGGCGCCCTTGTTGCCACGCTCTTCCTTGTCGACCTGGACGACGATCTCCTGGCCTTCCTTCAGCAGTTCGCGGATGCCGGCCTTGTTGTGGTCGACGCCGGCCTGGAAGTAGTCGCGGGAGATTTCCTTCAACGGCAGGAAGCCATGGCGGCCACCGCCGTATTCGACGAAGGCCGCTTCCAGCGAGGGCTCGATGCGGAAGATCCGGCCCTTGTAGATGTTGGACTTCTTCTGTTCCTTCGACGGCTGCTCGATGTCGATGTCATACAACGACTGGCCATCCACGATGGCAACACGCAGCTCTTCAGCCTGCGTTGCGTTGATCAGCATTCGCTTCATTGTTGCGTTCCTCGCAAGCGGCTACCGCGCGGAACGCCATGGGGTTTCGCCTCTGGACACGGCTCGCCGCCCATTCGCGCAAGCGCGGGGAGGGCGGCTTGGGTTTCCAGCGCTACGACACCACGGCAGGCCGCGGGAGCGCTTCACTCTTATGGGTTTTGGGTGTTGCAGGGCCGCAGGCAGCTGTCAGCCAGGCTGGAGCGCCACGCGGGACATGTTCAGCACGGTTGCGTGTCAGGCATCCGGCGATGGCCGGGAAGGCCGGTGAGCCGCTAACATGGCCGCCCCGCGGGCGGTGGTCGCGCACTGTGCCGGATTCGTCGGAAGCTGGGCTTCTGGCCCTGAGTAACTTCCAACGAAATCAATCCCTTATCTCGCCCCCCGAGTGTAACAGAATAAACAGCCTGATGACCGCCCAAGACCCCACCAAGCCCGCAGGCGACAAGCCTTCCGTGCGCATGATCACCGTTCCCGCCGACCGCGCCGGCCAGCGCCTGGACAACTTCCTGCTCGGCCAGCTGAAGGGGGCCCCGCGCAGCCTGGTCTACAAGCTGGTGCGCAGTGGCCAGGTGCGGGTCAACGGCGGTCGCGCCAAGGCCGAGCGCAAGCTGGAGGCGGGCGATGAGGTGCGTGTACCACCCGTGCGTCTCAGCGAGGAGGGAGACAAGGCCGGTCCACCTGAGGCGTTCATGCGCCGCCTGGAGCAGGCCATCGTGTTCGAGGATGCCCGCCTGCTGGCCCTGAACAAGCCCACGGGCGTGGCCAGCCACGGCGGCAGCGGCATCAGCTTCGGCGCTATCGAGACCCTGCGCGCGCTGCGCCCGGGGCAGACCCTGGAGCTGGTCCATCGGCTGGACCGCGACACCTCCGGCCTGCTGATCGTGGCCAAGAAGCGCTCGGCGCTGAGTGAACTGCAGGCCCTGCTGCGTGAAGACCATGGCGCTGGCATCCGCAAGCGCTACCTGACCCTGCTGGCCGGGCGCATGCCCGATGGCGTGATGACGGTGGACGCGCCGCTGCACGTGGGCCTGCGCCAGGGCGGCGAGCGCCATGTGCAGGTCAACGCGATCGGCAAGGAATCGATCAGCCACTTCCGGGTGCTGGAGCGCCGCGGCGGCCATTCGTACTGCGAGGTGCGCATCGAGACTGGCCGCACCCATCAGATCCGCGTGCACGCCCAGCATCTGGGCCACCCGGTGGCCGGTGACGACAAGTACGGCGATCCGGCGGTGAACAAGCGGCTTCGTGAGCAGATCGGGCTGAAGCGCCTGTTTCTGCACGCGGCTTCGCTGGAGTTCGCGCTGGATGACGGCAAGAGCCCATACGTGCTGAACGCGCCGCTGGCCGATGAGCTGGTTGAGGCGCTGGACCGCCTGCGCTGACGGCGGTTCGGCGGCGCCGGGTGCTTGGTCGGCGCCGTCGCTTTCCTGCGATGAGTGGGCTCGTCACTTTCTTTGCTCGTGCAAAGAAAGTAACCAAAGAAACATGCCGCCATCCGCGAGCCGGCGCTGCGCGCCGGTACCCTGCGCTCCTCGGTCCGCCGAGGGGCGGCGCGGAACTCGCTGCGCTCAGACACCCGCGCCTCTTCGCCCTCGCCGGACCTGCGGTGCTCGGCTCGCTACAAGGCGGACCTGACAGCCGCAGCGTAGACCCATACCCGCACGCAGCCCTTGTAGAGTCGAGCCACGCTCGACTCACGCGCGCAGCGCGGGCTTCGCTTTTTCATTCTTTCATCGCGCGGCTGGCACGCCTATAGCCTGTCAGAGGCCGGGCGAGGTGGGTTTGCGGGGGTGTAAGCGCCATGGATGGCGCGCCCAAGCCCCCAAGGATGGGTTTACGGCGTCCCCCGCAAACCCACCTCGGCCGGCCCAACCCGGAATGTCGCTCCGCCAGCCGCGAGGGGGCTCAGCCCGTTGGCCGGGAACCCCTCACCACTTGAACAACACCAGGCTGATCGCCAGGGTGCCCATGCCGGCCACCAGGCCATACACGGTTTCGTGGCCCTTGGCATAACGCTTGGCCGCCGGCAGCAGCTCATCCAGCGCAAGGAACACCATCACGCCGGCGATCAGTCCGAACACCCAGCCAAACGTGGCGTGCGACAGCGATCCTGACAGCAGCCAGTAGCCCAGCGCCGCGCCCACCGGCTCGGCCAGGCCGGACAGCAGGCTGGCACTGAATGCATAGGCCTTGTTCTGGGTGGCGAAGTACACAGGCACCGCGATCGCGATGCCCTCGGGGATGTTGTGGATGGCAATGGCAAAGGCCAGCGGCATGCCCACCGACGGGCTTTCCAGCGTGGCGAAGAAGGTCGCCAGCCCTTCCGGGAAATTGTGCGCTGTGATCGCGACCGAGGTCAGCAGCGCGACCCGCTTCAGGTACTCGCGGCTGTTTTCGCGGAACGCGGGGTCCTGCTTGTCCAGGCTGTCATGCGGATTCGGAATGAAGTGATCGATCAGCACGATGACGATCACGCCCAGCAGGAACGCCAGGGTGCCGTAGGTGAAGCCGCTGCGCTCGCCATAGGCCAGGGCGAACGATGCGATGGACTTGTTGAGGATTTCCGATAGCGACACGTAGACCATCGCGCCGCCGGCGAAGGCCAGGCCAAAGGCCAGCAGGCGCGGGTTGGGGCGGCGCGAGAACAGCACCAGCAGGCTGCCGATGGCGGTGGCCAGGCCGGCCGCGAGGGTGACCGCCAGCGCGATCCAGACGTTTTCTGGGGGAATCTGCAGCATTTGCCGACGCGGTCCTGGTCAACAGACAACCGCCCCGGAGGAACCCGGGGCGGGGAGGGCGAGGCGGGCCTTGTCGGGGCGCGCGATCAGCCGCCGCGGCGCAGGCGCTCTTCGATCGCGAAACACTGGTCCGGCTTCGGCTGCGGCGGGTTGAAGCTGACCGGCACCTGGATGGTGGCCGGCACCGGCTGGCCGTTGCGGGTGGCGGCCTTGAACTGCCAGCCCTGCACGGCGGTCCTGGCCAGCTCGTCCAGCTGCGGATTGCCGGCGCCGGTGAGCAGGGCGACCTCGCTCGGCTTGCCGTCGGTGCCGATGGTCACCTTGAACGTGCTGGTGCCACCCACGCCCATGCAGGCCAGTTCAAGCGGGTACTGCGGCGGCGGCGTCTTCACCGCGGCCACCTCGGTCGGCGCGGTCGCTGGCGGCGCCGGCGGCTCGGAGGCACCACAGCCGGCCAGGCCGGTCGCAGCGATCAGGGACAGGCTCAGCAAACGAATGTTCATGGCAGTTGCTCCGTCAGGGCCGAAGTCTTTGCCGCGCAGATGAAGTCGTTCTCGCTCAGGCCGCCCACATCGTGGGTGGAGAAGCGCACCACAGCGCGGTCGTAGTGCACGCCCAGGTCCGGATGGTGGTCCTCGCGGTGAGCAATCCAGGCCAGCGCGTTCACGAAGGCCATGGTGGCGTAGTAATCCTTGAAGCGGAAGGTGCGTGTCAGGGCCTGGCTGCCCTCGCTCAGCTCCCAGCCGGGAACCTGCGGCAGCAGTTCGGCCAGGCGGGCCTCGCCGAGCTTGTGGTCACTGCCTTTGCGTGGCACGCAACGGGCCTGGGCCAGTGGAATCAGGTCGGCCATGGGAATCTCCACCTCGTGTTGACTGAACAATGCGCCGGACGGTGTATAAACGGAATGAGCGGCTGACGCGTACTTGGCTAGAATAGCCTGATGATCCAGATCTCCGACACTGCCCAGACCCACTTCCGCAAGCTGATCGAACGCGAGGGCGTGCCCGGCATGGGCGTGCGCCTGAGCGCGGTCGACCCCGGCACCCCGCGCGCCGACGCCCGGCTGGAGTTCGCCGAACCGACCGACCTGCTCGGCGATGAGTGGGCGGTGGACTGCGAAGGATTCACCCTGTACGTCGATGCCGGCAGCGTCGGCTGGCTCGATGGCGCCGAGATCGACATCGTCGCCGGTACCGCCGGCACCCAGCAGCTGACCATCAAGGCGCCGCGCATCAAGGGTGAAGCGCCCGGTGATGCGGCCTCGCTGGTCGAGCGCGTGCACTGGGTGGTGGAGAACGAAGTCAATCCGCAGCTGGCCTCGCATGGCGGCAAGGTGGCCGTGCAGGAAGTCTCGGCCGACGGCGTGGTACTGCTGCGCTTCGGCGGTGGCTGCCAGGGCTGTGGCATGGCCGACGTGACACTGAAGCAGGGCATCGAAAAGACCCTGATGGGCCGCGTGCCGGGCGTGACCGCCGTGCGCGACGCGACCGACCACGACAGCGGCCACGCGCCGTACATCCCGCGCGACAACGTCGCCTGATCGCTGACGCGTGCCTCTGACCCGGGCCGAGCAACTCATCGATCTACTGCTGGCGCGCCAGCAGCCCCGCGCCGTCCTCGAGAAGACCACGCGCCTGCCTTATGGCTGGGCGCTGTGGCTGCGCTCGCTGGGGCCGCTGCCGCGGCCGTACCACGCGCGCGACGTGATCGCGGTATTGCTGCCCCGACCGTTGCCGGGGCCACCCGGTCAATCGCCGCAGCTGTCGCCGTGGCAGGCGCTGCGCCGCTTGTTCTGGCAGGACTGGGATGCTGCGCCGCGCGACCAGCGCTGGATGCGTTGCGTCTCGGCCTTGGCCAGTGCGCTGCTGCATCTGCTGTTCTTCATGCTGCTGCTATGGGTGGCAGTGATCCGCACCTCGGCACCGGAAGAACAAGGCGCCGAGGGCGAGCGCGTGCAGGTGGAGTTCGTCGGTCGCGCTACCCAGGAAGGCGGCGGCGATCAGCCAGGTGCGGAAGCGGCGGCCGCTGCACCGCCGGGCCAGGTTGCAGCTGGCCAGAACGCAGGGGCCGCAACGGCGCCTGAGCCGCGTCCGGCGTCCGCGTCGGCAGCTGCGTCCGCACCCGCTCCGGCTGCAGTGGCCAGCGTGCCGCCGCCGGCCGCCGAATCCGAGCTGGCGCCGGTCGCGGCACCGCCGCCGTCTCCGGTGCAGGCCACCGAAGTGGCGCAGGCCAGTACGGATTTCGTGGTGCCACCTGTCAGCGTGCCGCGCACGGAGATCAGCATCGTGCCGCGCGACACGGTACCGACGGTGCGCGAGCGCAGTGTGCAGCCGGTGCAGGTGCCGCCGGCCCCGGCCGCACTGCGTGCGCCGGAGATCGCGGTGCGGACGCCGCAGCTGCGTGACATCCCGGTGCAGGAGCGTGAAATCATTACGGTCGATGCACCGGCGATATCGCAGCCGCTGCGCACGGCCGATGTACAGGTCCGTGTGCCGCAGCGCGATGTGCAGGTGCGCGAGCGCGAAGTGCAGGCCGTGGTCGATCCGCAGGTACGGATGGCTGCTGTGGCCGGGCGCGAGCCGACCGTGCGAGCGCCGGCAGGCCGTGACCTGCAGGTGCGCGAGCGCGAAGTCGCGTCGGCACCCGCGGCGGCGCCTTCAACGTCCAGCGGCAGCGCGCCAGCGACAACGGCCGCGCCTGCGGCCAGTGGCAGTGCGCGCCAGGCCGAAAGCAGCACGCCACGGCCGTCCGCCTCCAGCACGGCACCGGCCCAGGCTGGAGCGCGCCCGGCCCCCGATCCGGGCAACTGGGCCACGCCCGCCAAGGGCGATGACTGGGGGGCGTCGAGCCGCAAACAGGACGGCGCCGACAAGGGCGCCCGCCAGGCCAGCGCCACCGGCAAGGGCAGTGGCCTGTTCAACGCCGATGGCAGCGTCCGCGTGCCGGGCCAGGAAGGCGATGGACGTGCCGAGCGCGGTGCGCCCGGTGGTGCCAACGATGGCTGGAGCAAGGAACGCATCGCGCAATCGGGCACCTGGTTGAAGCGACCGCCTTACGACTACACGCCCACGTCATTCGACAAATACTGGGTCCCGCAGGAATCGCTGCTGGCCGAGTGGGTGCGCAAGGGAATAAAGGCAATGGAGATTCCGTTGCCGGGTACCAATACGAAGATTTCCTGCGTGATCTCGATCCTGCAGGCCGGTGGTGGCTGTGGCCTTACCAATCCGAACATGCAGGACCAGCCGGCCGTGGCGCGGCCACCGCCGGACATTCCGTTCAAGAAAGAACTGCAGGAAGATAACGGGAGCCGGTAGGCTAGGGAGCGCGCCACGCCCTGGCAGGCTCGCTTGGGTAGGTGTCAATCTTGGTTGGCGCAGAAGCGCCGACCAAGGTCGGCATCCACCACGGCAGTGACCTTACGCGCTCTGCGACAGGAACACCCAGAACGGGACGTCGCGGCCAAGCCAGTCGCGGCTGGTCTCGTCCACCACGTCCAGCAGGGTGTCGAAGTCCTTCTGCGCGGTGGCGCGCAGCGCGTCCACGTCGCACAGGAACAGTGCATAGCCGTTGGCTGGCAGCCATTGCAGGTCGCGTAGATTGTCCGACAGCGCATCCCAGTTGCCGCCGAAACCGGCCGGAAAATCCAGCTGCGCGGCCAGCCGTGCGAGCAGGGTGCGCTTGTCGGCCACCCCTTCCAGGTCGATGCGGATCACCTTCAGCCCGGCATCGCGCATTGCGGCGGCCAGGGCGCCGATGTCGTCGCTGTCGATGGCGTAGACACCGGCATTGTTGATGTCGTGCAGGCCGAGGCCGAAATCGTCATGGCTCATCACTGCGCTCCCTGGGCCGGTACCGTGAAGCTGCGGAATGATTCGTAGTGGTCGTCGGTGTAGTACCACGCCTCCGGCGGATCGCCGCCGGTGACGATGCGGCGCGTGCCACGGGTGCGCGCGCCGGGGGTGTCCACGGTGTATTCGCGGTAGTAGCCGCGCGGACGCTGCGGTAACTGCTGTTCGCGGTTGCCGAACGTGCTGCCATCCTGGCGGTGCGGGAACGGCCCGCCGCGCTGGATCAGCGCGATCGTCTGCAGGGCTTCGGCGGGCAGGAAGGCGGGCAGACCGTTGCCCTTGCCGGGCGTGGCCGTGGCCGGTGCGCGCGCGGCAGGCGCACCCTGCAGGTCCGGCGCGAACTGCGGCGCCGGCGGGCGCTGCATGAAATGGTTGACTACCAGGCCGAGCAGCAGCAGGGCGATGGCGGTGATCAGCAGCCGGGGGTTGCGCATGGGCAAGGGAGCGGGCGAGGGTGGTGCTCGCACTGTAGCGCCTGCGCGCTGCACGGCGCATGAGGAGGGGGCTGCGTCACCGCCGCGTAACAATTGCCGTCGTGCTCACCGGCGGGACGCAATTTCCTTTACATCCCCCTTGGTAATCTGCCGTTCTGTCCCCATCATTCACCGCGCACCGCCCGACAACGTCGGGTGCCCTCGCAATCAGGAGATGCACCATGGCCTATACCCTGCCCAAGCTGTCCTACGCCTACGACGCGCTGGAACCGCATATCGATGCGGCGACGATGGAAATCCATCACACCAAGCATCACCAGACCTACATCAACAACGTCAACGCGGCGCTGGAAGGCACCGAGTACGCTGACCTGCCGGTCGAAGAACTGGTGAAGAAGCTCAAGTCGCTGCCGGAGAACCTGCAGGGTCCGGTGCGCAACAACGGTGGTGGCCATGCCAACCACTCGCTGTTCTGGACCGTGATGGCTCCCAATGCTGGCGGCAACCCGGTGGGCGACGTGGCCAAGGCCATCGACAAGGACCTGGGCGGCTTTGACAAGTTCAAGGACGCCTTCACCAAGGCGGCGCTGACCCGTTTCGGCAGCGGCTGGGCGTGGCTGAGCGTGACCCCGGACAAGAAGGTGGTGGTCGAAAGCACCGGCAACCAGGACAGCCCGCTGATGGAAGGCAACACCCCCATCCTCGGCCTGGACGTGTGGGAGCACGCGTACTACCTGAAGTACCAGAACCGTCGCCCGGAATACATCGGCGCGTTCTTCAACGTCATCGACTGGAACGAAGTCGAGCGCCGTTACCAGGAAGCGATCGCCTGATCGCGGTGATGGGATGAACGGAGAAGGCCGGGGAAAACCCGGCCTTTTCTGTTGCAGCAATCATTCGGTAGTGCCGGCCGCTGGTCGGCAATCGTGTGATCCCCGGGGAGCCGGCCAGCGGCCGGTACTCCCTATTCGGCGGTGGCCGTATTGCCTTGCAGGCGCAACGTGGCCATCACGCCCAGGCGCAGGCCGGGCAGGTCGCCGTCGGCCGGCAGCAGGATCGGCTGCTGGCGGATGCCGTCGAAATGCTTGACCTGGAAGAGCACATCCAGACCATGGCCAGTGCTGCCCCCGCCACTGGCCGCAGGCGCCTCGGCTCGGCCGCCGGGATTGCGCCGCGCCGGCTGGAAGCCCGGCGTGCTGCGCACCAGTTCCATCGTGTTGGCCGAGAAGTCGCCGGCGATCAGGCTGGGCATGCCCTCGGCGGTGGCACCAATCCAGGTCATCAGGTCGCTGGTCTGGTGCTGGCGTGCGGCGGCCTCGTCCGGGTCGGGGCGGAGCCGTGCCACATAGATGTTGACCAGCGCCTCGCCCAGCTTCAGCCGCATCATGCCGGCCGCGCTGAAGGTGCCGGGAGGATGCAGCAGGGTTACGCCGTCCTCGCTGACCGGCAGCCGGGTCAGCATCGCGTTGCCATGCCGCAATGTCTGGCTGGGTGGATCGGCGGTAACGAAGTCGCAGCTGTAACGCAGCCGGCTGGCCAGCCAGCAGGCCGGGTTGCGGCCCTGCTGCTGCAGCACCTGCTGCACCGAGATCACGTCCGGCTGCAGGTCGGTCAGCAACTGCGCGACCTGCTCGCGGCGCAACTTCCATTGCGCATCATCGTGGCTGGGCAGCTCCAGCGCGGCCACCGTCAGCTGGCGAGAGCCGCTTTCGCTGGCCGCCGTGGCCGGTGCCTGCGGCCGCGCCTGTGCCTGCAACGCCATCAGCAGCATCAGGCAACTGAGCAGGAGACGGGCGGGGGGGAGGGGGCGCATAACGATAAGTTTACGCTTTTGTCGTGCAGGTGCCGTGACTTCCGGCACGGAGCGCGGTTGCCTGCCATGGATGGGCACCGTTGTCATGCAGCCCTGCAGCGTGCTTCGCAAGGCCCGGTTCCGGTAACCTTGCGCCTTTCGCTTTGCAGGAATGCCTTACAGGATGAGCCACGACGCAGTTGCCCCCATCGCCGGCCAGGGAAAGATGCCGCGCCAGATCCCGTACATCATCGGCAATGAGGCCTGCGAGCGGTTCAGTTTCTACGGGATGCGCAACATCCTGGTGCAGTTCCTGATCACCTCGCTGCTGTTGCAGGAAATCACAGCCGAAGGCCGTGCCGGTGAAGCCAAGGACATCATGCACAGCTTCATGATCGGCGTGTATTTCTTCCCGCTGCTCGGAGGTTGGCTGGCCGACAGGTTCTTCGGCAAGTACCACACCATCCTCTGGTTCAGCCTGGTCTACTGCGCCGGTCATCTGTGCCTTGCCCTGTTCGAGAACAGCCGCGAGGGCTTCTTCCTCGGCCTGGGCCTGATCGCCCTGGGTGCCGGTGGCATCAAGCCGCTGGTGGCCTCCTTCATGGGCGACCAGTTCGACCAGAGCAACAAGCACCTGGCCAAGATCGTCTTCGACGCCTTCTACTGGATCATCAACTTCGGCTCGCTGTTCGCCTCGCTGCTGATCCCGCTGGCGCTGAAGAACTGGGGCCCGCAGTGGGCGTTCGGCATCCCGGGCATCCTGATGTTCATCGCCACCTTCGTGTTCTGGCTGGGCCGCAAGCGTTACGTGCTGGTGCCACTGCCACCGAAGGACCCGCACTCGTTCGCCAACGTGGTGCGCACTGCGCTGACCGCACGCGCGGCCGGCCAGGGCCGCCCGGGCCTGGTGATCGCCGTGCTCGGCCTGGTGCTGGCAGCGGCGTCGTTCGGCCTGGTCGGTTCGCTGGGCATCGTGATCTGCCTGTGCCTGGCGCTGGTGGCCATTCTCGCCGGCATCGGTGGCGGCACCTGGTTGCAGCTGGACCGGGCCCGTGGCCAGCATCCAGCCGAAGCCGTGGAAGGCGTGCGCTCGGTGCTGCGCGTGCTGGTGATCTTCGCGCTGACCACGCCGTTCTTCTCGCTGTTCGACCAGAAGGCCTCGACCTGGGTCCTGCAGGGCCAGCAGATGCAGATGCCGAGCTGGTTCAGCGCCTCGCAGATGCAGGCGCTGAACCCCCTGCTGGTGATGATCCTGATTCCGTTCAACAACCTGGTGCTGTACCCGGCCCTGCGCCGCTTCGGCTTGGAGCCGACCGCGCTGCGCCGCATGACCGCCGGCATCGCCTTCAGTGGCCTGGCCTGGATCGTGGTCGGCGGCATCCAGGTGGTGATGGACGGCGGCAACGCTTTGTCGATCTTCTGGCAGATCCTGCCGTATGCATTGCTGACCTTCGGTGAGGTGCTGGTCTCGGCCACCGGCCTGGAGTTCGCCTACAGCCAGGCGCCGCAGGCGATGAAGGGCGTGGTGATGAGCTTCTGGAACCTGACCACCACCATCGGCAACCTGTGGGTGCTGCTGTCGAACGCTGCCGTGCGCAACGACGCGGTGACCCACAAGATCGCCAGTACAGGCCTCAGCGAGGCGGCATTCCTGATGTTCTTCTTTGCCGGTTTCGCCTTCGTCGCGGCGTTGGCCTTCGGTTGGTACGCGAAACGCTATCGTATGGTCGACAACTACCGTAGCGCCTGAGCCTGACATGACCCCCGTCAATCTGCTGTTGATCGCCATTACCGCCATCGTGTCGTGGATGGCGTTCAACAATCGCAAGCTGGCCGACCGCCTGATCCTGTGGCCGCCGGCCATCGACCGTCACCGCCAGTACGACCGGCTGGTGACCTATGGCTTCATCCACGCCGACTGGTCGCACCTGATCTTCAACATGATCACCCTGTTCTTCTTCGGGGGATTCATCGAGAGCGTGATGGTGCAGCTGACCGGCAGCTACCTGACCTACCCGGCGTTCTACATCGGCGCGCTGCTGGTCTCGATCCTGCCCAGCTACCTGAAGAACCAGAAGAACCCGAACTACCTCAGCCTTGGCGCGTCCGGGGCGGTATCGGCGGTGCTGTTCGCCTTCATCCTGATCAAGCCGTGGTCGATCATCCTGGTGTTCTTCATCCCGGCACCGGCGATCATCTATGCCGCGTTCTATGTCGGCTACAGCATCTGGATGGACAAGCGCGGCGGCGACCGCATCAACCACAGCGCCCACCTGGCGGGCGCGGCGTTCGGTGTGATTTTCATGCTGGCCATGCAGCCGAGCATCTTCACCCACTTCCTGCGCGAGCTGTCCAACCCGACCTTCCGCCTCGGCGGCGGTTGAAGCGGGTAGCGGGGCGAATCGGTGACGATTCGCCCCGGTTTTCAGAGCGTGTGCTGCTGGCCGTAGGTATCCAGCAGGCGGGCGAACACTTCCTCGCCGATGCGCTGGAAATCCTGGTCTTCGGTCTGCCCTTCCACCGCAAGTTGCAGCAGGCCCTCCAGCAGGGCGCGGTCAGTATCTGAATGGGAATCGCTGGGGTGCATCGGAGCCTCCGCGGGGGTGCGCATGGTCAACGGTCGCAAGGGGCGTGCCAAGCTGGCCGTACCCCTCCACAGGCGATAGCGGCCGTCGGCGCTCCAGCTTGAGGGTCGCAAACTGACGTGAATGGATCAGACTTGCCCCTGTTCAGGCTTCACGCGATCATGGCGCCCGGCTGCGCACCATCCACGCAGTCGCCGCAGGAGACAGTTCCATGGCTTCGGTCACGCCCCCCGGTCTGGCCTATGAGGTCGAACACGACCTGGCCAACCATCGCTTCACCGCCCGTGTGCGTGGACAGCTGGCGGTGCTGGACTACCAGATCAAGCGCAAACGCATGGTCATCACCCACACCGAGGTGCCTGAGCCGATCGCCGGCCGTGGCATCGCCGGTGAGCTGACCCGCGTGGCACTGCGTTTCGCCCGCGAGCAGAAGTACAAGGTGGTGCCGGCCTGTTCCTACGCCGAGGCGTTCCTGCAGCGGCATGAGGAGTATCACGATCTGCTCGCTGGCTGAACGCCGGCGGGCCACGCTTCAGCCATGGCAGGCAATGATGTACAAACATGAACAGGGGATCCCGATGAAGATTGGAAACAACCGGCCACTGCGCGGCAGTGCGTTGGCCGGCGTGGTGGGCGTGCTGTTGCTGGCCGGTTGCCAGCGTGAAAGCGAGCCGGCACCGGCGGCTGAGGCGGCTCCCGCCGTCGAGGCCACCGCCGCAGCCGAAACGCCGGCCACGGAAGCGCCGCTGGACCTGCGCGACGTGATCGAGAACAACGAGCGCGAAGTGGTGGGCATCAGCTACCCGGCCGGCATCGACCGTTATCCGGGGTTGGCCCGTGCGCTGCAGAACTATGCGACGAGTGCGCGCAGTGACCTGCAACAGGCGTTGGACGGGCTCGGCAACGACAAGCCGACCATGCCCTACGAGCTGTCGCTGAGTTTCGAGAAACTGCTGGAAACCCCGCAGCTGGTGGTGGTCAGTGCTGATGGCAGCCGCTACACCGGTGGCGCCCACGGCGAACCGCTGGTGGCGCGCTTCGTATGGCTGCCGCAGCAGCAGCAGATGCTCAGTGCCGACAAGCTGGTGACCGATGCCAAGGGCTGGAAGGTGATCAGTGAGTTCGTCGCCGACCAGCTGCGCGAACGCGTGGCCACGCGGCTCAGCGGCGAGGACATGGACCCGGCCCAACTGCAGGAATCGCTGCGCAACGCATCGCGCATGATCGCCGACGGGACTGGCCCGCAGGCCGACAATTTCAGCCAGTTCCAGCCACTGACCGACGACAAGGGGCAGATCACCGCGCTGCGCTTTGTTTTCCCTCCGTACCAGGTGGGTCCATACTCGGACGGCACCCAGACCGCCGATGTACCGGCGGCGGTGCTGTTGCCGCACGTGGCCAGGGACTACGTGGAGCTGTTCGCACGCGGTTGACCGCAGTGGAGGAGGTGGCGTGGATACAGGGTTGCAGGAGCGGGTCACCGGCCTGCTTCACGAAGCCGGGGTCCGCATCGGCGGTACCCAGCCGCAGGACATCCAGGTGCATGACCCGCGCTTTTTCGCGCGGGTCATGGCCCACGGCTCGCTCGGCCTGGGCGAGAGCTACATGGACGGCTGGTGGGATGCCAACGTCCTGGATGAATTCCTTGTCCATCTGATGCATGCGCACCTGGATGAACGGGTGCACGGCTGGCGCGAAGTGGCCGATGCGCTGAAGGCGCGCCTGTTCAACCTGCAGGCCGGGCAGGGCAGCTACGAGGTCGGCCGCCGCCACTACGACCTCGGCAACGATCTCTACCAGGCCATGCTGGGCCAGCGTCTGGTCTACAGCTGCGGCTACTGGCGCAATGCCGATGATCTCAATGCCGCGCAGGAAGCCAAGCTGGACCTGGTCTGCCGCAAGCTGGGCCTGCGCCCGGGCCAGCGTGTGCTGGACATCGGCTGTGGTTGGGGCGAAGCGCTGAAGTTCGCCGCTGAGCGCTACGGTGTGAGTGGCGTCGGCGTGACGATTTCGCAGGAGCAGGCCGAGTTCGCGCGGAACCTGTGCGCGGGCCTGCCGATCGAGATCCGATTGCAGGACTACCGCGAGCTGGACGAACCGTTCGATGCGATCTTCTCGATCGGCATGTTCGAGCACGTCGGTGACAAGAACTACGCCAGCTTCTTCGAGGTGGCCAAACGCTGCCTGTCGCCGCGTGGCCTGCTGCTGTTGCACAGCATCGGCACCAACGTCTCCCGGCATCGCACCGACCCGTGGATCGCGCGCTACATCTTTCCCAACTCGATGCTGCCGTCGGCGGCGCAGATCACCCGGGCGTTCGAAGGCCGTTTCGTGCTGGAAGACTGGCACAACTTCGGCACCGACTACGACCTGACCCTGCAGGCATGGCGGCGCAACGTGGAAGCAGCGTGGCCACGGCTGGATGCGCGCTATGACGAGCATTTCCGCCGCATGTGGCGCTTCTACCTGGCCGGGTCGATGGCCACCTTCCGCTGCCGGCACGCGCAGCTGTGGCAGCTGGTGCTGTCGCCGGAAGGCGTGCCGGGCGGGTACGTGGTGCCACGGTAGTGTTGCGTCGGGAGAGAGGGATAGATCAGGCCTGATACGACACTCATTGACGTTGACTACGGGTATTGCACGGCCTGCTCTCCGCAAGGGTGCCGACGACGCTAAGCTGTCGGGTCGGCGGCATTACCGCATTCCTGAAGGCGTTGCAGCAAGGGTTGGGACATCACCTACCATCCAGTCGCGGACTCGGAAATCCGTGGCCTCTATTTCCGTGCGCTGGAGGACGCGACGCTGGTTGAGCCGCTGCAGCAGCAATTCCGGATCGAGCCGTTCTACATGGAGCAGCTCCAGGAACGCATCGACGAGGCTCGCTCGATCAGCGCAGACGTGCCCTTCGAGAAGGGGCATGCTTTGTACCTGGCGATCGTGGCCGGTCACCTGCGCCGGTATCACTATCTTCGCGGGAGCGCCCTTTCGTTCTTCATCGACGATCCGGTAGTTGCCCGCTATTTCGCGGACTGGCGGCAACTGGTGCCGCCACAGTGGGCGGACGCCGCTGCAGGCAACCACCTGCGCGAAAACTACGGTGGTGGTGTGTTCATCACGCATGACCGGCTGAAGCAGATGCGCGCGGACTACGCCGGGGACAATGACCTGCGCGCGCGTCTGCACGAGCTGTTCTCCGATGGTCGACTGGCCGTGTTCTGGAGCGTTGTCGATGATGCCATCGGCAAGGGATGCGGATTGCTGGAAGCAAGCGAGGTGGTCGAGCCGAATCCGATGGACCTCAACGCATCGACCAGCATGAGCAATCTGCTCAACTGCGCCCCCGATGGCGCGTTGCTGTACGCAGAGGCCGTCGCGGCGCAGCTGGCGCAGTTCGTGCCGGAAACCCTGGATACGGATACGGCTCCGGCGGCGAACACGCAGAAACGATGGTGGGAACGATTGTTCCGGCGATGACCTCAACGAAAAAAACCGCCCGGTCTCCCGGGCGGTTTTCGTTTCACGCTAGCGCGCAGGCGATCAGTTGCCGGCGCCGGTCAGGCCACGCTTTTCCAGCAGCGGTTCGATCTGCGGCTCGTGGCCGGCGAAATCGCGGAACAGCTGCATCGCGTCGACGCTGCCACCCTTGGACAGCAGGGTGGCGCGGAAGTGGTCGCCGTTCTTGCGGCTCAGGCCGCCGTTGTCCTTGAACCACTTCTGGGTGTTGGCGTCGAGCACTTCCGACCAGATGTAGGCGTAGTAGCCGGCCGAGTAGCCACCCATGATGTGGCTGAAGTACGGGGTCTTGTAGCGCGGCGGCACCGGCGCGTAGTAGATGCCGTCCTTCTCCAGCGCGGCGCGCTCGAAGGCCATCACGTCCTTGGCGGCCGGCACCTGGTCGGCACCGATCTGGTGCCAGCGCTGGTCCAGCATCGCTGCACCCAGGTACTCGGTGGTGGCGAAGCCCTGGTTGAACTTGGCCGCCGCCAGCACCTTGTCCAGCAGCGCCTGCGGCATCGCCGAACCGTTCTGGTAGTGCTTGGCGTAGTTCTTCAGGATGACCGGGTTGTCGGCCCACATCTCGTTCACCTGCGAGGGGAACTCGACGAAGTCACGCGGCACCGAGGTGCCCGAGAAGTACGGGTACTTCACATTGGAGAACATGCCGTGCAGGGCGTGGCCGAACTCGTGGAAGGTGGTGTTCACCTCGTCCCAGGTCAGCAGGGTCGGCTGGCCGGCCGGCGGCTTCGGGATGTTCAGGTGATTGGCGACCACCGGCTTGAAGCCGGTCAGCTTCGACTGCGAGACGTAGGAGTTCATCCACGCGCCGCCGCGCTTGGAGGCGCGTGCGTACGGGTCGAAGATGAAGATTGCCAGCTGGCTGCCGTCGGCGTCGAACACGTCGTAGACGGTCACGTCGTCGTGGTAGACCGGCAGGTCTGTGCGCTGCTTGAAGGTCAGGCCGAATTCCAGGTTGGCGGCATGGAACACGCCGTTCTCCAGCACGTTCTTCATTTCGAAGTACGGCTTCAGCTGCGACTCGTCGAAGTTGTACTTGGCCTGGCGCACCTTCTCGCTGTAGAAGGCCCAGTCCCACGGTTCCAGCTTGAAGGTCGGCTTGCCTGCGGCCTTCTGTTCCTGGTCGATCATCGCCTGCAGGTCGGCGGCTTCGCGCTTGGCGTTGGCCACCGCGGCCGGGGCCAGCTTGCCCAGCATCGCGTTGACCGCTTCCGGCGTCTTGGCGGTCTGGTTGGTCAGGTTGTAGGCGGCGAAGTTCGGGAAGCCCATCAGCTTGGCCTTGTCGGCACGCAGCTGCATGATGCGCGAAACCAGCGCGGTGTTGTCGAACTCACCGCCGCGGCTGCCGCGGCTGACCGACGCTTCGTAGATCTTCTGGCGCAGGGCGCGGTTGGCCAGGTTGGTCAGCGGCGGCTGGCCGGTGGTGTTGAGCAGGGTGATTACATACTTGCCTTCCAGGCCCCGGGCCTTGGCGGCTTCGGCGGCGGCGGCGATCTGCTCCTTGGACAGCCCGTCCAGTTCCTTGACGTCGTCGACGGTGATCGCCGAGGCGTTCACTTCCGACTGCACGTTCTGGCTGAACCTGGTGCCCAGGCTGGCAAGTTCGGCGTTCATCTCCTTCAGCTTGGCCTTGTCGGCCTCGGACAGCTTGGCGCCGGCGCGCACGTAGTTGTCGTAGTACTTCTCGACCAGGCGCACGCCTTCGGCGTCCAGGCCCAGCTGGCTGCGGGTGTCATACAGCGCTTGGATGCGGGCGAACAGCTTGCCGTTCAGCGCGATCGCATCGCTGTGCGCGGCGAACTTCGCCGAGTAGTCGGCCTGCAGCTTCTTGCGGGTGTCATTGGTGTCGGCGCCGACCAGGCTGAAGAACACGGTGGTCGCACGGTCGAGGATGTCACCGCTCTTCTCCAGGGCGATGATGGTGTTGTCGAAGGTCGGCTTGGCCTTGTTGTTGGCGATCGCTTCCACTTCCTTCAGCTGCTGCGCCATGCCGGCGTCGAAGGCCGGGGCGAAGTCGCTGTCCTTGATCCTGTCGAACTGTGGGAAGTGCAGCGGCAACGGGCTTTCGGCGAAGAACGGATTGGCCTGCTGAGCGGTGCTGCTGGCGGCCGGGGCGGCGCCGGCCGAGAAGGCGGGCAGGGCAAGGCCGAGGGACATGGCCACGGCAAGGGCAAGGCGGGTGGTCAAGGCAGGAACTCCGGTAAGGCAAACAAGGGCCCGAGGGTAACCCGGCCGGCGGCGTCCGCACTTGTGTCAAAAGGCATGTTGCCGGGGCCGGGCGCGGGTACCATGCATTCACCGCCCACGGCCCGCCATCATGACCAGCGCCTACGATTTCAGTTTCCGTGACATCGACGGCCAGCCGCATGCGTTGGCCCGTTATCAGGGCCACCCGTTGCTGCTGGTGAACGTCGCCAGCCGCTGTGGCTTCACCCCGCAGTACAGGGGGCTGGAACAGCTCTGGCAGGACTATCGCGAGCGCGGCCTGGTGGTGATCGGCTTTCCCTGCAACCAGTTCGGTGCGCAGGAGCCTGGGGATGCGGCGCAGATCCGCCAGTTCTGTTCGCTGGACTATCCGGTCAGCTTTCCGCTTTCGGAGAAGATCGAGGTCAACGGCGAGGGGGCTGATCCGTTGTGGGCCTGGCTGTCACGCGAGAAGCGCGGCCTGCTTGGCAGTGCCCGTATCAAGTGGAATTTCAGCAAGTTCCTGGTTGATCGCCAAGGGCGGGTGGTGTCGCGGCATGCGCCCACCACCAGGCCGGAACAGCTGCGCGGCGCGATTGAAGCGCTGCTGTAGAGCCGAGCCCACGCTCGGCTGCTTTTCCGGCTGACTCCGAGAGCGCGCGCCGCGCGCAAGCCGAGCGCGGGCTCGGCTCTACAGATACGATGGATTATTTCTCGACGAACGCGCGCTCAAACACGTAGTGACCCGGCTGGCCGATGCGCGGCGAAACCTGGAAACCCCGGGCATCGAGCACGGTGCGAAGGTCGGCCAGCATCTGCGGGCTGCCGCAGATCATCGCACGGTCGTTTTCCGGGCTCAGTTCCGGCAGGCCGAGGGTGCGCTGCATCTGGCCGCTTTCCATCAGCGAGGTCAGGCGGCCCTGGTTGGCGAAGGGCTCGCGGGTGACGGCCGGGTAGTACAGCAGCTTGTCGCCGATCATGTCGCCGAGGAACTCGTGCTCACGCAGTTCCTTCTCGAAGTAATCGCGATAGGCCAGGTCCTTCTCGTAGCGCACGCCGTGGCACAGGATCACCTTCTCGAAGCGCTCGTAGGTTTCCGGGTCCTTGATCACTGACAGCCACGGCGCCAGGCCGGTGCCGGTGCCCAGCAGGTACAGGTTCCTGCCGGGGTGCAGGTCGCTGATCAGCAGGGTGCCGGTGGGCTTCTTGCCGACCAGCACCTTGTCGCCCGGCTTGATGTGCTGCAGGCGCGAGGTCAGCGGGCCGTCCTGCACCTTGATGCTGAAGAACTCCAGCTGCTCTTCCCAGTTGGCACTGGCGATGGAGTAGGCACGCAGCAACGGGCGCGCCTCGGTTTCCAGGCCGATCATCACGAACTGGCCGTTCTCGAAGCGGAAGCCGCTGTCGCGGGTGGTGGTGAAACTGAAGTAGGCGTCGGTCCAGTGGCGGACCTCAAGCACCGTTTCGGCGCCAAAAGCGGTGGACATGGGCGTATCTATCAAAAGTCGTCGGGGGTGATTCTATCTCAAATGAGACAGGTTCTCATTGGGCGGAACGAGAGGCGTTCTCAGCGATAACCCGCCGCCTGCAGCTCGAACAGCTCGGCGTAGCGGCCACCCTGTGCCATCAGCTGCGCGTGGGTGCCGCTGGCCTCGATCCGGCCGTCGGCCAGGACCAGGATGCGGTCGGCCATGCGTACGGAGGAAAAGCGGTGGGAAATCAGCACTGCGGTGCGATTATCCGCCAGTTCCCTGAACCGCTGGAACACCTCGAACTCGCTGCGCGCATCCAGCGCTGCGGTTGGCTCATCCAGGATCATGACCTGCGCATCGCGCATCCATGCGCGCGCGATGGCGATCTTCTGCCATTGGCCGCCGGACAGGTCCACGCCCTGCTTGAAGCGCCGGCCGATCTGCTGGTCGTAGCCACCGGGCAGGTCCTCGATCACTTCCTCGGCCATGCCGCGCCTTGCGGCGTCGGCAATGCGCGCCTGGTCGTCCATCGCCTCGACCTGGCCAACGCCGATGTTCTCGCCCGCGCTGAGGTTGTAGCGCACGAAGTCCTGGAAGATCACCCCGAGGTTGGCGCGCAGGTCGTCCAGGTCGTAGTCGCGCAGATCGCGGCCATCGAGCAGGATCCGGCCTTCGTCCGGCTCGTACAGCCGTGCCAGCAGTTTCACCAGCGTGGTCTTGCCGGCGCCGTTCTCGCCGACCAGGGCCAGCACTTCACCTGCGTACAGCTGGAAATCCAGATGGCGCACCGCCCACTGTTCGGCATCGGGATAGCGGAAGCCGACGTTCTCGAACACGAAGCCCTGGCGGATTGGCTGCGGCACGCGCACGGCGCCTTCACGCGAGTGGATTTCCGGCTCGATCTGGAAGAACGAGAACAGGTCATCCAGATACAGCGCCTGGCTGGCGACCTGCGAGAAGCCGATCAGCAGGCCTTCCAGCAGCTGGCGCAGGCGCAGGAAGCTGCCGGCGAGGAAGGTAAGGTCGCCGATCGAAAAGTCGCCGCGCACCGTGCGCCACGCGATGTAGGCGTAGGCGGTGTAGTACCCCAGCGTGCCCAGTGCAGCCAGCAGCGTGCCCCAGAACGCGCGGCGCCGGGCCAGTGCACGGTTGGCCTGGAACAGCGCCACCGACAGCCGCCGGTAGCGTTCCACCAGGAAGCGGTGCAGGTTGTAGATCTTCACTTCCTTGGCCGTTTCCACGCTGGCACCGAGCTGGCGCAGGTAGTCGAGCTGGCGGCGCTCGGGCGTCCACTGGAAGTTGAGGCTGTAGCCGGCCGCGTTGAAGTGCGATTCGCCGATGAAGGCCGGCACCAGTGCCAGCGCCAGCAGCAGGATCAGCCACGGCGCGTAGACCAGCAGGCCGACGGCGAGGCTGGCCACGGTGATCGCGTCCTGTACCTGGCCGAACAGCTGGCTCATCAGGTTCATCCGGCCCATTGTCTGGCGCCGCGCACGGTCCAGCTTGTCCTGCAGGTCCGGGTCTTCGAAGTCCTCCAGGTCCAGCGTTGCGGCGTGTTCCATCAGCCGGATGCTGGTGGCATTGGCGAACAGTTCCGAGAGCAGCGCATCGGCGTAGCTGACCAGCCGGCCGAGCAGGTCCGAGGCGATGGCCAGGCCGAATTCCAGCGCCAGCAGGCCCAGCAGTGGATTGAGCAGCCCGCTGGACAGCGCCTCGCCCAGTGGCGGGAAGCCGGCACCGTGCTGGCTCAGGTGCAGGGCGCTGTCGATGATCAGCTTGCCCACGTACAGCATCGCCACCGGCAGCAGCGCCCGGATCAGCCGCAGGCCAAGGCTGGCCAGGGTGAGCGCGGGGCTGGTTTTCCAGACCATGCGCAGGAACGGCGGCAGGTTGCGCATCGCCCTGAAGCGCTGGCGCAGGCTGGGTCTGTTCGCGGCGGCGGCGCCAGCGGTGGGGGTAGCAGGCATGCGCATATTGTGCGGCCTGATACGTGCAGAGGGGGTCAGTGCAGCCGTGTGGCCGGCACCGGGGTCCGATCCCTCTGCCACGCAACGGGCTCTGACCCCATCAGCCCGGATCGGGTCAGAGCCCATCGCGAAGCGAAGGGATCCGACCCTCCCGCATCCACGCATGGCGTGGACCCACCCTGCCAACCCGCAGAAGAGCCAGCTTCTGCCGTTGCTCCAGCTGTTGCTCTGGCCTCTGCGGGTGCCGGGCGGCAGCCCGGCCAACAGGCCCCTTTTACGGCAGCGGCGGCAGCAACCCCGCACCCAGCCGGTTCCACGCATTGATCACCGCAATGCCCATGCTCAGGTCACTGATGCCCTTCTCATCGAAGTGCGGTGCCAGTGCATCGAACGCCGCCTGCGACGGCGCACCGTCGGTCAGCCGGGTCAGCGCCTCGGCCCAGCCCAGCGCCGCACGTTCACGGGCATCAAAGAAGCGGCTTTCGTGCCAGGCGGGCAGCGTATCGAGCTTGCGCGGCTCGATGCCGCCCTTGCGCAGCGCAGTGCCGTGCATGTCCATGCAGTAGCCGCAGCCGTTGAGCTGCGACACGCGCAGGAACACCAGTTCCATCAGGGTCGGATCGACCGAGCTGTCATGCACCGCCTGGCTGGTGGCCAGCAGGCCCTTGAAGGCCTCGGCGGCCAGGCGGGTGTAGGCGACGCGGGGAGAGGCATGGTTCGACATCGTGGGCTCCACGGCGGCCACAGTGGCCGCCTTTCACTACCAGGACGCCGTACCGTCGCCGCGCGTGACAACGTCCGGCAGCTTCTCCGGATTCAACACGCTGTACACGTTGGCGATGCGGCCATCGACCACTTCGATGGTGGTGATCGAGTGCAGGCGGTCGCCCTGGAAGCGCAGAATCGCCGGCTCGCCATTGACGCAGCCCAGGTGGGCCGGATGCACCGCGCCACGGCGTGCGATGGCCCAGAACAGGCGGCCGATGCGCTCGGCACCCAGCAGTGGGCGGATCGCTGCGGTAACCACGCCGCCACCGTCGGAGACCAGTTGCGCGTTGGCGTGCAGCAGGGCTTGGATCGCCTCGCTGTCGCCGCGCTGCGAGGCGTCCATGAAGCGCGCCAGCAGCTGCCGGTGCTGGCTGGCATCGGCGTTGAAGCGCGGCCGCCGGGCCTGCAGGCGTCGCCGGGCACGGTGCACCATCTGCCGGCAGTTGGCCTCGCTGTGACCGATCAGCTCGGCGATCTCGCGATAGTCGTGGTCGAAGGCCTCTTTCAGCAGGAAGGCGGCGCGTTCTTCGGGGCCGAGTTGTTCGAGCAAGGTCAGGAAGGCCACCGAGACATCGTCGGCCAGCGCATGCAGCTGGGCCGGGCCGGGCGCCGGGTCAGGCTCCAGCGTGACGGCCAGCGGCTCGGCCAGCCACGGCCCGACGTAGTGCGCGCGCTCGCGCTTGGCCGCACGCAGCCGGTCCAGGCCGAGCCGGGTGGTGGTGGTGACCAGCCAGGCCTCGGGGTCGCGGACGCCGGCCGGATCGGCGCCGGACCAGCGCAGCCAGGCATCCTGGACCACGTCTTCGGCGTCGGCGCGGCTGCCGAGCAGGCGATAGGCCAGGGCCATCAGGCGCGGGCGGTGGGTCTGGAAAGCGGTTTCGGCGTTCATGTGGGCAAGGACGCGCCAACGGGGCGGGGCGTGACAGGGCTTCTGGATCTGATCTTGCCGGCCAGCGCCCAGCACGACCACCCCGGGGCCGGGGGAGGGGGTAAAATGGGCGGATTACCCCCGCCAGCCTCGAGCAAGCGAGCAAGCCGTGACATCGATCAAGCAGGAAGACCTCATCCAGTCCATCGC
Source organism: Stenotrophomonas sp. A3_2 (assembly GCF_036624925.1). Taxonomy (NCBI): domain Bacteria; kingdom Pseudomonadati; phylum Pseudomonadota; class Gammaproteobacteria; order Lysobacterales; family Lysobacteraceae; genus Stenotrophomonas; species Stenotrophomonas sp. A3_2. The sequence continues at coordinate 27,590 of NZ_JAZKVY010000341.1, read as the reverse complement.
CGACGCGCTGCAGTACATCTCGTACTACCACCCGGTCGACTACATCAAGAACCTCGCCGCTGCCTACGAGCGCGAGGAGTCGCCGGCCGCGAAGGAAGCGATGGCCCAGATCCTGATCAATTCGCGCATGTGCGCCGAGGGCCACCGCCCGATCTGCCAGGACACCGGCATCGTCACCGTGTTCCTGGAAATCGGCATGGACGTGCGCTGGGACGACGCCACCATGGGCGTGGAAGAGATGGCCAATGAGGGCGTTCGCCGCGCCTACATGCACCCGGACAACAAGCTGCGCGCCTCTGTGCTGGCTGATCCGGCCGGCAAGCGCATCAATACCAAGGACAACACTCCGGGCGTGGTCAACGTCAAGGTGGTGCCGGGCAACACCGTCGACGTGATCGTCGCCGCCAAGGGCGGTGGTTCGGAAGCGAAGACCAAGTTCGCCATGCTCAACCCGTCCGACTCCATCGTCGACTGGGTGCTGAAGACCGTGCCGACCATGGGCGCCGGCTGGTGCCCGCCGGGCATGCTCGGCATCGGCATCGGTGGCACCGCCGAGAAGGCGATGCTGCTGGCCAAGGAAGCGCTGATGGAGCCGATCGACATCACCGAACTGCAGGCCCGGGGCGCGTCCAACCGCATTGAAGAGCTGCGCCTGGAGCTGTACGAGAAGGTCAACGCGCTTGGCATTGGTGCGCAGGGCCTGGGGGGCCTGACCACCGTGCTCGACATCAAGATCAAGGATTACCCGACCCACGCGGCCAACCTGCCGGTGGCGATGATCCCGAACTGCGCGGCCACCCGCCATGCGCACTTCACCCTGGATGGCAGCGGCCCGGTGATGCTGGACCCGCCGTCGCTGGAAGACTGGCCGAAACTGACCTATGACGCGTCCAAGGGCACCCGCGTGGACCTGGACACGATCACCCCGGAAGACGTGGCCAGCTGGAAGCCGGGCCAGACCCTGCTGCTCAACGGCAAGCTGCTGACCGGCCGCGACGCCGCGCACAAGCGCATGGTCGACATGCTCAACAAGGGCGAGGAACTGCCGGTGGATCTGAAGGGCCGCTTCATCTACTACGTCGGCCCGGTAGATCCTGTGCGCGACGAAGTGGTGGGCCCGGCCGGCCCGACCACGGCGACCCGCATGGACAAGTTCACCGAGCAGGTGCTGGCGCAGACCGGCCTGCTGGGCATGGTCGGCAAGGCCGAGCGCGGCCCGGCCGCCATCGAAGCGATCAAGAAGCACAAGTCGGCCTACCTGATGGCCGTTGGTGGTTCGGCCTACCTGGTGTCCAAGGCGATCAAGGCGGCCAAGGTGGTCGGTTTCGCCGACCTGGGCATGGAAGCGATCTACGAGTTCACCGTGCAGGACATGCCCGTGACCGTGGCCGTCGATTCCACCGGCGAATCGGTGCACAAGACCGGCCCGCGCGAATGGCAGGCCCGTATTGGCAAGATTCCGGTGGTGGTGGAGTAATCCTTCCACCCAGTGTTCAGACAACGGCGCCCGTGTGGCGCCGTTGTTGTGTGCAGCCTGCCTGCGCGTGGCCTGCTCTGCTAACGTACTGGCTGGCGTTCTGGAAGGGAGTCCATCGTGCTGCAGTGGCCGCGTGTTTTCGTGTTGCTGGTCGCTGCGCTGGCGTGCAGCGCCTGCGGGCCACGTTACTTCGTCGAGCCTCCCACCCACGAAGCGGGGAAGATCTGCGCGTCGGTCTGCGAGAACCGGAAGGCAACGTGCGACTTCCACAACCGCGCCCTTGCCGAGTCGGATCAGCGCAGCTGCGAAAGCGAGAAGAGCCGGGTCATCAGCCGTTGCAGTGATATCGCCGATGACAAGCAGCGGCACAACTGCGAAGGGGGCAACGGTGCCGGCAACTACTGCGGTCCCCCGGTGCTTCCTTCATGCGGCGCTCCGTACGCCCAATGCCTGCTCTCCTGCGGCGGCACCGTGAATGACGTTCGCACCGACACCGGTGTTCCCGTGTACTGATCGGGGCGCGCGTCGGGCCTGCACGAGTAACCGTAGTCTGCTAGGGTCGGCACATCCCTGCACTGGATGTGCCCATGCGCCTGCATCGATCCGTCGCGACTGTGTTCCTGCTGGTCCTGGCCGGCTGCAGCACAACGTCCTCCTATGAAGGTGCGGATTTCTCCGCCTCCTCGCAGTGCCGCGTGCAATGCCAGGCCGATTATCGGAGCTGCATGGCGCGGGGGAGTATCGGCAGCAACGACTTCAGCTGCGAACAACAGATGGTGCCGGCGCCGGACAAACGCTGCAAGGACGTTGCCAATCCCGAACTGCGCCGTTCCTGTGAACTGAAGACACACGACTGCGCGATACGCACGCCGATCATGTCCTGTAGCGAAGGCCGCGATACCTGCATGAGCCGCTGCGGCTGAGCAACGATTGCCCGTGCAGGGCATAATCGGCCGATTCATCCACCCGGGACTTGCGCATGAGCACCACGCTGTATGGTTCGACCAGCACCGCCGCCCTGGTGGTGCACTGGCTGCTGATCGAACTCGGCATCGAGCACGAACTGGTGCTGCTGGATTTCGACGCACGCGAGCACAAGTCGGCTGAGTACCTGGCACTGAACCCTGCTGGCGTGGTGCCGACGCTGCTGATTGATGGCCTGGTACTGACCGAAGCGGCGGCCATTGCACTGTACCTGGCTGATCGCCATCCGGACGCCAACCTGCTGCCCGCGCTGGGCACACCGCAGCGCGCCGATGCCTACCGTTGGATGTTCTGGTGTGCCAATACGCTGCAGCCGGCCTATCGAGCCTGGTTCTATCCACACGAAATGGCGGGCGAGGCGAATATCGAGGCCAGCCGCGGGATGGCACGGCAGCGCCTGGAAGCGGCCTGGCAGCATGTGGCCGCGCACCTGCATGCACATGGCCCCTACCTGCTGGGCGCCACGCCCTGCGTGGCCGACTACATGCTGGTGATGCTGATGCGCTGGTCGCGCAACATGCCGAGGCCCAGCGACACCTGGCCGGCGCTGAAGGCGCATGCCACGTCGATGAAGGCGCGCCCGGCGTTCGCCGAGGTGTATCGCCGCGAGGGCATCACCGACTGGCAGTAGCCCGTTCTGCAGCGCCGAGCCACGCTCGGCTGCATTCACGGGTGGCACGCGAGCAGCAGCCGGGCAGCAGCCGGCCAGGGCTCGGCTCTGGCAGTGCGGGTTACAGGATCTCCAGCACCGTTTCCGGCGGCCGGCACAGCCGTGTACCCTTGGGCGTGCGCACCACGGGGCGGTTGATCAGCCGCGGGTGTTCGGCCATCGCGGCCAGCAGCGTGGCCTCGTCCGCATCCTCCAGGCCAAGTTCGGTGAACTGCGCCTCCTTGTTGCGCACCAGCGCCCGCGCGTCCAGTCCGGATTCGGCCAGCACCTGGCGCAGCGTGGCCGCATCGGGTGGGTTGCCCAGGTATTCGATCACCTCCGGATCGAAGCCTGCATCGCGGATCAGCTTCAGTGCGCCGCGCGAGTTGCTGCAGGCCGGGTTGTGCCAGATCGTCACGTCCATCAGAACCACTCCAGCAGGGACACACCCACGCCCACGTAGGTGGCCTTGTGGTTGTAATCGATCAGGCTTTCGCCGTAGCCGTCGAAGACCTGCACATGGCCGCGCAGCAGGTTGCTGATCGGGAAGCCGTAATCCAGCTGCAGGGCGCCGTGCGAGCGGCTGCCGGTGCGCAGCGAATGACGTGCCATCAACGAGACTTCGTGGCCGTTGCGGTTCCAGGTCAGGGTCGCGTCACCGCGGCCCATGTAATCCTCGATGTCCGGGTTGTTGTCATCGCTGCGGGTTTCCGGGATGCGGTACCAGGGGCGCAGCACCAGCGCCCAGTTCTCGCGGTCCAGGCCGATGTTGAGCATGACCCGGTTCCAGCTGCGCGACAGTGGGTCGGCCCGGCCATTGGACTGGTGGTTCAGCGCGATGCCGGTCATGCGCCCGCGCCAGCCACCGATCGAGTAGCCGTTGCGGAAGACCATCATCACTTCCGGTTCGTAATTGGTTTCGCGGAAGGGGCGCGAATCCTCGCTGTTGTAGGCCTGCCAGCGCGAGCTCTGGGTGTAGCCGGCCCAGATGTCGCCGTTGTCGCCGAACAGGTTTTCGGCGATCTTGGTCTTGAAACTGATCTGGAACTTCAGCTCGGCACTGTCCAGCACCTGCGGCGTGGTGACCGTGTTGGCCGGATTCGGCGAATGCGGTGTGGTGTTGCGGTCGCTGGTCCAGAACGCAGGCAGCAGGTACACCGGCTTATAGGCGCGCAGCTGGAACGGGCCGAGCTTGGAGTCCTCGGCCAGTTCCCAGCGGCTGTCCAGCAGTGAGCCCCGGCCAGCGTTTGCCAGCGCGCTGTCGGGCTCTGCTGGGCGGAGCAGATCACTGACCCGCTCGCGCAGTTTCTCTTCGCCCTGGCTTACGCGTGCAGTCTGTCGTTCTTCGCGACGGGCCTGTGCTGCTGCCTCGGCGGCAGCGTCGGCCTCGGCGGTGGACTGCGCGGAGCGCCCGAACTGCCGGTCATAACAGGCCAGGCGGGCAGCGTCTGTGGTAATCGCCGCACATGCGGCCGGCGAGGCTTCGGCGCTGGGCGCGAACTCCTGCGCAGCGAGCGGAGCACTGGCCAAGGCCAGCGCCAGCGGTGCGAGGCGGGGAAGCAGCGGGGGGAGGGTCATTCCAGCAGGCCCTTCGGTGAATACGGGAGTCGCACAGTGTGGCGGCTGTACCGGGTCGCGGCCAGCCCCCACGGTTTATGCACGCCCACCGCGTGCGTGCGGCGTGAAGGCGGTGCCGATTACAGGAACCACGCGAAGGCGAACAGGCCAAGCATCGCGATCACTACGGCCAGTTTCAGCGCCAGGCCGAGCAGGATGCCGAGCCAGGTGGCCAGTCCCACCCTGGTCGAGCGGCCCAGCTCGCGGGTGTGCCAGTACTCGCCGAGCAGGGCGCCGAGCAGTGGGCCCGCAAACAGGCCGATGGGCATGAAGAACAGCCCCACGATGCTGCCGGCGAAGGTGCCCCACAGCGCCTTGCGGCTGGCACCCACCCGCTGTGCACCCACTACGGTGGCCAGCACGTCCGCCAGGAGCGAGAGCACGGTCAGTACGCCCAGCGCAACCAGGGTCGGCCAGCCGACGTGGACGAAGCCGTCCGCCCAGGCCGCCAGCAGCAGTCCGATGAACACCAGCGGGATGCCGGGCAGGGCCGGGAGGATGATGCCCGCGATGCCGGCGAGGACAAAAATGACCGCTAGCAGATACAAGATGAATGAGAGTCCCATGCTGTCCCGTATGGTGGCCGTTTTGGGGTTGACAGTGAAAGATTTTGCCAGTTGCTTTTTCGTTTTGGGCGGGTTAAGTTGCAGTCGCTGAGCTTGGCAAGGTCACCGTGGATCGTGGCCTGATGAAGCAAGATCTTCCCGATCCGCTGCATCGATGCACCTCGCTTCCCCCTTGCTTGTCAGCCGCCCACCAGGCGTTTCCAACAACAAGAGAGAGTCACCAGGGAGTTAGTGAGATGTCTGATCGCGAGACCGGTACCGTCAAGTGGTTCAACGATGCGAAGGGCTTCGGCTTCATCAGCCGTGAAAACGGCGAAGACGTGTTCGTGCACTTCCGCGCCATCCAGACCCAGGGCTTCAAGAGCCTGAAGGAAGGCCAGAAGGTCACCTTCACCGTCGTGCAGGGCCAGAAAGGCCTGCAGGCCGACGCCGTGCAGCCGACCTGATCGCGCTGCAAGCCGTCGCATGAAAAAGGCCCGCGCAAGCGGGCCTTTTTCTTTGCGATCGGCCCGGTGCAGATCAGCGCAGGATGACCTTGCCGTTGACTACGCGCACGTAGGTGTTTTCGCGGATGCCGCCGAGGTCGCGCTGGTTGACCACGATGGTGCGGCCATCGTCCATGCGCACGCTGATGTCGTAAGTATCGCTGGTGACGTTCTTCTGGATCTGGTTGCCCGCCAGCGCGCCGCCGACCGCGCCCGCAGCGGCGGCGATGTTCTTGTTGCCACGGCTGCCGCCGGTGTGGTCGGAGATCTCGTGGCCAGCCACCGCGCCGACGATGCCGCCGAGGATCGCGCCGGTCGCGCTGGGCGCAGTGCGGCCCGAGGGCACGGTGTTGATGCGGGTGACGATGCCGCAGTCGGCACAACGGCCCTGGTTGTAGCCGCCGTTGTTGCCGTAGCCGCCGTTGTTGTAGCCGCCACCGCCATAGCCGGGGGAGGTGGCACAGCCAGCCAGGGCGAGGGTAGCGATGGCGCTGGCGGCGATGAGCTGGATCTTCATGGGGCGTCTCCTGGCCGTGAAGGCGGGTGCGTTGGGTGGTACTGCGTCGTGCAGCAGGGTGGACGAATCGTCCCCTTTTGAACGTGAACAAGGCGCCAACCGCGCAGCCCTTGCCCGGCTGCACGATGAATGCGGCTCATCGGAAGTCCTGGTGGCAGGCGCGGCAATCGGCCTGCACCGTTTCCACCACCTGCGCCAGGGCCGTGCAGTCCCTGGGCGGCGCGGCCAAGGCGGCATTGAGGCTGCCGCGCAGCTGGCTGGCATGCTGCTGGAACTGCGCGCTGTCCTTCAGCCCGGGGAAGGCAAGATCCAGGTCGTTGGACAGCAAGCGCATTGCCTGCAACCGCGGCACGCTGTCGGCCAGGCTGCAGCGGTTCTGCTGCTGGGCCTGCAGCAGCAGCTGCGACTGCCGTTGCATCACCTGCATCAGGCTGTCGGGGAACGGGTCGCGGCGGGACTGCAGGGCACGGCCGACCATCACCGTGGCGACCAGCCCGATCAGCAGGCCCAGGCCGAGCACGAACAGGTAACGGTAGGCAGGGGACGGGCGGCGGGGCGGGTTGGCGTTCATGGCAGGCTCTCCGGCGTGCAACGGTGGGTTCGATGCCGGCGCGCAGCAGGTGCCGGCAGGTGCACGTTAAAATAGCGGCATGAACGAACTGGTCAAACAACGCTTCGCCGGCATCGAACGGCTGTATGGCGTGGGCGCACTCGAGCGCCTGCAGGGCAGCCGCGTGGCGGTGGTGGGCATGGGCGGCGTCGGCTCGTGGGTGGTGGAGGCATTGGCCCGCTCTGCGGTCGGCCACCTGACCCTGATCGATGCCGATGACATCTGCGTGTCCAACACCAACCGGCAGCTGCCGGCGATGGAAGGCAACTACGGCCGCAACAAGGCCGAGGCGATGGCCGAGCGTTGCCGCGCAATCAACCCGGACATCGAGGTCGATGCCGTGCAGGCATTCCTGACCGTGTCGAACATGGCCGAGTTGCTGGACCGTGGCTTCGACTTGGTGATCGATGCCTGCGACAGCTTCCGGGTCAAGGTCGAGACGATCGCCTGGTGCCGTCGCCGCAAGCTGCCGCTGCTGACCGTGGGGGCTGCCGGTGGTCGCACCGATCCGACCCTGGTGCGCATCCGCGATGTCTCGCGCACCGAGCACGATGCCATGCTGGCACTGATCCGCAAGAAGCTGCGCAGCGAGTTCAACTTCCCTAGGAATGCCAAGCGCTACTTTGGCGTGCCGGCGGTGTATTCGCTGGAGAACGTGAAGTACCCGCAGGCCGATGGCAGTGTCTGCGGCATCCGGCCGAACCTGGGCGCCGATGCGGCATTGAAGCTCGATTGTGGTGCAGGCCTGGGGGCAGCGACCCACATCACCGGTGCGTTCGCCTTCGCCGCAGTGGGCAAGGCGCTGGAAATGCTGCTGGAGCCGAAGAAGGTGAAGGCCGACGTGGCTGAAGCCCACGCCGACGCATGACGGCAGACGCCGGCCGCTGGCCGGCATTGCCGTTGATCGTCGCCGATTCGATCAACACGCAAGTGCAGCCGGTAGCGCCGGGCCCTGCCCGGTGGCGGGTCCGCCGCCCGTTACAACGCTGGCAGAGCGAACAGCCGTCGCGCGTTCTCCGTCGTGGCATGTGCAACGGCTTCAACGTCCATTCCGCGCAGTGCCGCGACATGGCGGGCGATGACCGCCAGCCGTGCCGGTTCGTTGCGCTGGCCGCGGATGCCGGCGTCAGGCTGGTCGGGCGCGTCGGTCTCCAGCAGCAGCTGTTCCAGCGGCATCCCGCGCACCAGGCGCTGCAGCCGTTGCGCGCGTTCGTAGGTCAGCGGACCACCGAGACCGAGCAGGAAGCCCTGCCGGTGCAGCTGCGCAGCCTGTTCGGGGCTGCCGGAAAAGCTGTGCACCACGCCGCGCAGGCCGCCGATACGGCGGATCGCGGCGATCACCGCGTCCACCGCGCGTCGCGCGTGCACGATTACCGGCAGCTCGAACTCACGGGCCAGTTGCAGCTGACCGATGAAATACGCCTGTTGCGCCTCCTCATCCAGTCCCTCGACGAAGAAATCCAGCCCGCATTCGCCGATCGCACACGGGCGTTCGCGCTCGATCCATTCGCGCAGCAGCGGCAGATGGTCGGGCCGGTGCTCGGCCAGGAACATCGGGTGCAGCCCGTAGGCCGGATGCAGCCCCGGCGCCTGCTGGCAGACCACGCGCAGCTTCGGCCAGCTGGCCGCGGTCACCGCCGGCACCACCTGCAGGCGCACGCCAGCGGCCTGCGCGCGCGCGATCACGGCGCTGCGGTCACTGTCGAACTCGCCGGCATCGAGGTGGCAGTGGCTGTCGACCAGCGGGCTCAACGCTGTTCCAGCGACGGCGCAACCGTGGCAGCGTGGCGGCTTTTCCAGTTGGCCAGCAGCAGGGTGCCGAAGCCGAGCACCAGCTCATCGACGAACGGGATCGGGTCCGGGATGAACAGCGTCAGCACGAACAGGCCCGCTGTAAGCTTGAACAGGGTGGGGTAGCGCAGCCGGCGGGCCCATTGCAGTACCGGCAGCAGCATCGGGTTGGCCATGGCGGAAATCCTCGTGGGGAATATGCAAACGCTACCACGGGCCCAGCATTTCCCGATGCTGAATGGGTTACAGGAATGAGCAGGAAATGTGGAGATTCCGTTCAGGCAGCGCATGCTGCAATCTGGTTCGAGTTCGAGAACGTTGCGGATGGTCCGCAAGGAGCAGGTCATGAAAAGCACAACTACAACTGTCCTGGTCGCAGCGGGCGCGCTGCTGGTCGGTGGCATCGCCACCGCCGCCTTCATGAAGAGTGGCGACAAATCGCCCGATTCCATCAGCGCCACCACCCCCAATGGCGAGTCGCGCCTGGTCGACGGCAGTGCCACCGACGATGGCGCACGTGGTGACAGGCTCGACCCGTCTGCGCCGCGTGGGCTGGAATACGCCGACGTGCTGAAGGTCGACCCGATCACCGAGAAGCAGAAGGCCTACGCCACTGTGATCGGCACCGATCCGGTGCGCGAGACTTCCACCACCCAGACCCCGCACGAGGTGTGCCAGGACGTGACCGTGCAGGAACGCCTGCCGGAGCGTGATGGCAACGTCGGTGGCACCGTGGTCGGCGCCGTGGTCGGCGGCCTGCTCGGCAACCAGGTTGGCGGCGGCAACGGCAAGAAGGCCGCGACCGCCGCAGGCGCGGTGGCCGGTGGCTTCATCGGCAACCAGATCGACAAGCGCCACGTGGGTGGCCGCGTGGTCAACCGCACCGAGCGCCAGTGCCACACCGAGACCGCCACCTCCGAGTCGAGCCGTGTTACCGGCTACAACGTGACCTACCGCAACGAAGACGGCACCACCGGTACCATGCGCATGGCCAGCAAGCCGGGCAACCGCATCGCCATGGGCACCAATGACGTGGTGAAGGGCTACAACGTGACCTACCGCTACGACGGCGCCGAGAAGACCGTGCGCATGGACAACAAGCCGGCCAGCGATCGCCTGCCGGTGGTCGATGGCCAGCTGGTCACGCAGACCGCTGCTGCCGGCGCCACTGCGGCCACGCGCCAGTAATCCAGAATACGTGCTGTACCCGACGGGCCGGCGCATGCCGGCCCGTTTCGTTGTGAGCGCGGCATTCATCCGTGTGGAGGCCGAATCCACCATCATGGTGGCCCCTTCGACATGGAGTCGGCATGAGCATCTTCGACCTGCGCCTGGAAACCGAGCGCCTGATCCTGCGCCCGCTGCGGCGCGAGGACTACGAACCCTATCTGGCGTTCTGCGCCGACGAGGAAACGATGCGCACCCTCGGTGGCGTGCAGCCGCCTTCGGTAGCCTGGCGCGGCTTCTGCAGCCTGGCTGGCGCCTGGCAGCTGTTCGGCTTCTCGATGTTCAGCGTGATCGAAAAATCCAGCGGGGACTGGATCGGGCGGATGGGCCCCTGGCAACCGCAGGACTGGCCGGGTACCGAGGTCGGCTGGGGCATCCGCCGCGCCAGCTGGGGCCGGGGCTATGCGCCGGAAGCGGCGGTCGCGGCGATCGACTGGGCCTTCGACACGCTGGGTTGGCACGAGGTGATCCATACCATCGCCGAGAACAACGACAACTCGCGGGCGGTCGCGCGCAAGCTCGGCAGCAGGTTGCTGCGCATGGGCGAATTGCCGCCGCCTTACAACGACAAGCCGATGCAGATCTGGGGCCAGTCGCGCGAGCAGTGGCGGCAACGCGCGCGCTGAGCGTTGCCTGGTAGTGCCGGCCGCTGGCCGGCAACCATGTTGCGGCAGCATTCGTGCGATTGCCGGCCAGCGGCCGGCACTACCGGGGTGCCATGCTGCATCCGCGCTTGGCATTCCCTGGCGCACTTGCCAGACTGCACGCAGCCGGCCGCCGGCCGGATCCGATGGAGCAGGCAATGGTGGAAGAGCGCGTCCCGCTGACGGTGCATGGCATGTCGGTCTCGGGCAATTGCCACAAGGTCCGGCTGCTGCTTGAGCAGCTCGGGAGCCGTTACCGCTGGGTGGAAGTGGACAGTGCCCATGGCCAGACCCACACGCCCGAATTCCTTGCGCTCAACCCGAATGCCAAGGTGCCGCTGATCGTCCGCGACGACGGCCGCGTGCTGACCGAATCCAACGCGATCCTGTTCTGGCTGGCCGAAGGCACGCCCTACCTGCCCAGCGATGGCTGGGAGCGTGCGCAGGCGTTGAGCTGGATGTTCTTCGAGCAGTACACGCACGAGCCGTGCGTGGCGGTAGCGCGCTTCATCCGGGGCTGGACGGCGCCCGACTCGCCACGCCGCGCCGAGCTGCCACGGTTGCACGAGCGCGCCGCCACCGCGCTGGCGGTGATGGAGCAGCACCTTCGCCAGTCGCAGTGGTTCACCGGCAGCAGCTACGGCATCGCCGATATCGCCCTGTTTGCCTACACCGACGTGGCAGGCGAGGGCGGCATCAGCCTGGAGCCATTCCCCGAGGTGCGCGCCTGGCTGCAGCGCGTGCGTGCGCAGCCGCGCTTCCTGCCGATGCCGGCGGTGACCGCCGAGGTGCGCTCGCGTTTCGAGGCGGCTTGATGCCCACAGGGTAGCGCCCGGTATTGCCGGGCGGAACGCAACAACGACACGGAGGGTGTTCGATGTTCGCTGTGGTTCCGGATCCGATTCCCGCACGCATGCGGGGGCTCAACCGCGCCGAGGTGTGCGACGTCAATTTCCTTGAGGCGGTGCGCGGGTGGCGCGGGACGCCGCGCCCGCGACCCGCGGCAGATGCTCCGATCCTGCCCGGCAGTACGCTCACCGCCGCCGCCTTCGATGAACTGTTCGACTCGCAGCTGGCCAGCCGCCAGCTGGACCTGATGGCGCGCGTGCTGCGCGTGCAGAACAAGGTCTTCTACACCATCGGGTCGTCCGGCCATGAAGGCAACGCGCTGCTGGCGCGGGCCTGCCGGCATACCGACCCCGCATTCCTGCACTATCGCTCCGGCGCCTTCATGGCCGAGCGTTCGCGCCAGGTGCCGGGCATCGACCCGTTGCGCGATGCTGCGCTTTCCTTCGCTGCCTGCGCCGATGATCCGGCCAGTGGTGGCCGCCACAAAGTGTGGGGCAGCAAGCCGCTGTGGGTGCTGCCGCAGACTTCGACCATCGCCTCGCACCTGCCGAAAGCGCTGGGCACCGCGCTGGCCATCGAGAGTGGCAAGCGGCTGGCGCAGGCGCTGCCGGTTCCCGCCGACAGTATCGTGCTCTGCTCGTTCGGCGACGCCTCGGCCAATCACGCTACCGCGCAGACGGCGTTCAACACCGCGATGTGGGCGGCCTACCAGAAACTGCCGGCGCCAATCCTGTTCGTCTGCGAGGACAACGGCCTGGGCATCTCGGTGAAGACCCCCGATGGCTGGATCGCCGAGCGCTTCAGCCACCAGCCGGGGCTGGACTATTTCTTCGCCGATGGGCTGGACCTGGCCACCGGGCACGCCCAGGTGCAGGCCGCGGTGGAACACTGCCGGCGAACGCGGCGACCGACTTTCCTGCATCTGCGCACCACGCGCCTGATGGGCCACGCCGGCACCGACTTCGAAGTGGAATGGCGGGCGTTGCCGGAGCTGTGCGCGGCCGAGGCGCAGGATCCGCTGCTGCGCTCGGCGCAGATCGCACTGGAGTCGGGCTGGATGGATGCGGCGGCGATCGAGACGGCCTACGAGACGATGCGTGCGCGCTGCATGGCCGCTGCCACCGAGGCTGAAGGCGGGGCGAAGCTGGGGTCGCTGCGGGAGGTGATGGCGCCGCTCGCACCGTACACGCCGGCAGCGGTGCAGGCCGAAGCGCAGCGCGAGGTCGCTGCCGAAGCGCGCGAGGCACTCTATGGTGGTATCGAGGCATTGCCCGAACGACAGGCGCCGCGGCATCTGGCGATCCAGATCAACCACGGCCTGCAGGAATTGCTGGCGAAGTATCCGCAGAGCCTGCTGTTCGGCGAGGACGTGGCCCAGAAGGGCGGTGTGTACACTGTCACAAAGGATCTGCTGCGCCGCTTCGGGCCACGCCGGGTGTTCAACACCCTGCTGGACGAAACCATGATCCTGGGCATGGCGCAAGGCCTGGCCAACATGGGCATGCTGCCGATTCCGGAAATCCAGTACCTGGCCTACCTGCACAATGCCATCGACCAGTTGCGTGGCGAGGCCTGTTCGCTGCAGTTCTTCTCCAACGACCAGTACCGCAACCCGATGCTGCTGCGGGTGGCCGGGCTGGGCTACCAGAAGGGCTTCGGCGGCCACTTCCACAACGACAACTCGATCACCGCCCTGCGCGACATCCCCGGGCTGGTGGTCGGCTGCCCGTCGCGCGGCGACGATGCGGTGATGATGTTGCGCACGCTGGCGGCGCTGGCCCGGGTGGATGGGCGCGTGGCCGTGTTCCTGGAGCCGATCGCGCTGTACATGAGCAAGGACCTGCATGAGCCGGGCGATGGCCAGTGGCTGTTCGACTATCCGGCCCAGGGCCGGGCACTGGTGCCGGGCGAAGGCCGTGTTTACGGGCCGGAGGCGGGCGATCTGGTGGTCTACACGTATGGCAACGGCGTGCCGATGGCGTTGCGCGCAGCGCGAGCCATCGGGCAGCAGCTGGGCTGGCAGGTGCGGGTGGTCGACCTGCGCTGGCTGGTGCCGCTGGATGCCGGCTTCATCGCCGCCCAGGCCGCCAGCGCACGGCGGGTGCTGGTGCTGGACGAGGGCCGGCACAGTGGCGGGGTGGGCGAGGGCGTGGTGACCGCACTGGTCGAGGCCGGTTTCGGCCATCTGCCACTGCGCCGGGTCTGCGGTGCCGATACCTACACCCCGTTGGCGGGGGCAGCAATGTTCGGGCTTCCAAGCGACAATGCGGTGATTGGCGCCGCCCTTGAACTGGCGCAGGAACCTTGATGCATGTGTGGATTGGCGGGAATGTTGTTGCCGGCGCCTGTGGCGTCGGCCGAGCTACTGCAGGCGCAGGTGCTGGCCATGGGCGAAGCGCTGCACCATCGCGGGCCGGATGATGGCGGCAACTGGGTCGATGCCGGTGCAGGCATCGCGCTGGCACACCGTCGCCTGAGCATTCTCGACCTGTCGCCGCTGGGCCACCAGCCGATGGCTTCGGCCGACGGCCGCTATGTGATGGCGTACAACGGTGAGGTCTACAACTTCGCTGCCCTGCGTGCAGAACTGGAGCCATTGGGGCATGTCTTCCGTGGTCACTCCGACACCGAGGTGCTGCTGGCAGCGATCCTGCAATGGGGCATGGAAGACACCCTGCAGCGCTGCAACGGCATGTTCGCCATCGCGCTGTGGGACCGCCAGCAGCAATGCCTGTGGCTGGCCCGCGACCGCGTTGGCAAGAAGCCGTTGTACTACGGCTGGGCCGGGGACACCCTGGTGTTCGGCTCCGAACTGAAGGCGCTGTGGCAGCACCCGGCCTTCGACAACGACATCGACCGTGACGCACTGACCCTGCTGCTGCGGCTGGACTACATTCCAGCCCCGCACAGCATCCACCAGCGCTGCTACAAGCTGATGCCGGGCCGCGTGCTGCGCCTGGATGCCGAAGCCGTGGCGGCGGGCGCTTCGGCGCATCGCCCGGAACAGGCGCAGCGCCCCTACTGGGATGCACGTGCACGCATGCAGGCGGCGCTGGCTGCGCCGTTCCAGGGCCGCATCGAGGAGGCCGAGGAGCAGCTGGACGGGCTGCTGCGCGACGCAGTGGCGCTGCGCATGGTGGCCGACGTGCCGGTGGGCGTGTTCCTGTCCGGGGGTACCGATTCGTCGCTGGTGGCGGCGCTGATGCAGGCGCAGAGCGGGCAGCCGGTGCACAGTTTCAGCATCGGATTTACCGATTCGAGCCACGACGAGGCGCCGCTGGCCAAGGAACTGGCCGCGCACCTGGGCTGTGACCACACCGAACTCTACGTGAATGGCGCCGATGCACTGGCGGTGGTGCCGCAGTTGCCGGCGATGTTTGACGAACCCTTCGCCGATGCCTCGCAGGTACCGACCGCGCTGGTCGCCCGGCTGGCGCGGCAGGGCGTGACCGTGGCGCTTTCCGGCGATGGTGGCGACGAACTGTTCTTCGGCTACACCCGCTATGTGCGCGCGCTGCGCAACTGGCAGATGCTGGGGCGCTTGCCTGGGCCGCTGCGGCGCTGGATGGGCGCGCGCTCCCAGCAGCAGGGCGAGGCCTCGCGTACCGGCGGCCTGGCCGCGCTGTTGGCCGAGTCCGGCGCGCGTGGCATCGGTGATGTGTACCGCAACCGCATCTCGCGCTGGCGCGACCCGACAGCGGCAGTGCCGGGCGCGCAGGCTGCCGGCAGCTTCTATGATCTGGCCGATCCGTTGCACGGCGCCGGCACACCGGCCGACGCGATGATGCTGGCCGATTACCTGACCTACCTGCCGGATGATCTGCTGTGCAAGGTCGACCGGACCTCGATGGCGGTCAGCCTGGAAGCGCGCGCACCGTTGCTGGATTCACGCGTGGCCGAGTTCGCCTGGTCGCTGCCGCTGGGCTTCAAGCGCAGTGAGACCACCAGCAAGGTGCTGCTCAAGCGCGTGCTGGGCCGTTATGTGCCGCAGTCGATGGTGCACCGTCCCAAGCGCGGTTTCGGCGCACCGGTCAGTGACTGGCTGAAGGGCGACCTGCGGCCGTGGGCCGAAGACCTGTTGCAGCCGGCACGGCTGGAGCGGGAGGGCGTGCTGTCGGCGGCCGCCATACAGCCGCTGTGGCAGCAGTTCCTCGGCGGCCAGCGCAAGTGGCATACCCATCTGTGGAACGTGCTGATGTTCCAGGCCTGGCAGGCGCATTGGCGGCAGGTGCGTGCGGGCGTGACGGGCGGCTGATCTTCACCGGCCTGCAAGGGCCCGGCGACTAGGCTGGTGCTCCCGCACCGTGAGGAGTATGTCCCGATGTCCGTCCCCACCATCGCCGTGTTCGTTGGCAGCCTGCGCAAGGATTCCTGCAACCGCAAGCTGGCCCATGCGCTGGAGAAGCTCGCCGGTGATCGCGCGCGCTTCCAGTATGTGCAGATCGGCGATCTGCCGTTGTACGACCAGGATTTCGACGCCGATTATCCGCCGCAGGGCACCCGGCTGAAGGACCAGGTGCGCGCCGCCGACGCGGTGCTGTTCGTGACACCCGAGTACAACCGGTCGGTGCCCGGCGTGCTCAAGAACGCCATCGATATCGGATCGCGCCCGTATGGTGACAGTGCGTTTGCCGGCAAGCCGGCGGCGGTGATCGGCGCCTCCATCGGCCAGATCGGCACCGCCGTGGCCCAGCAGCATCTGCGCAACAGCCTGGCCTTCCTGGACATGCACGTGCTCGGCCAGCCAGAGGCATTCATTCATTTCAAGGACGGCCTGATCGATGCCGACGGCACGGTCCACAACGAGGGCACGCAGAAATTCCTGCAGGGCTATATGGACCGGTTCCTGGCGCTGATCGCGGTGCACGTCAAGGGCGATTGACGCCAGCGGTCGACACCCCCATCTGCGATAATGCGTGCTCGGGCGCCGCAACGGCGCCCGTCGCAGGCAGTGCGACGCTCCCACGCCAGTCTGGCCAGGTACCGGCGGATATCCCCCGTTTTCCCACGGTTTATCCACAGGCTTGTCCATCGCCGCCGGGGGCAGCACATGCCTACACTCGTCTCGCCCACTTTTGCAGGAAACATCGCAGCATGTCCGCTCGCCCCGGCTTCCGTTCCAACCGCAGAGAGCGCGGTGATGGCTTCGATCGCGAACGCGACGAGTCGCGCATCGACCAGCTGCGGGTACCGCCGCATTCGGTGGAAGCCGAGCAGGCGGTGCTGGGTGGCCTGATGCTGGCCCCGGAGGCCTACGACCGGGTCAATGACCAGCTGACCGAAGGCGACTTCTACCGGCGCGACCACCAGATGATCTATCGCGCAATCCGTGAGCTGTCCGAGCGCGAGCGGCCGTTCGATGCGGTGACCTTGGGCGAGTGGTTCGAATCGCAGGGCAAGATGGAACTGGTGGGTGATGGCGCCTACCTGGTCGAGCTGGCCAGTACCACGCCGTCAGCCGCCAACATCGTGGCCTATGCCGAGATCGTGCGTGACAAGGCGGTGCTGCGGCAGCTGATCCAGGTCGGCACGGATATCGTCAACGACGGCTTCCAGCCCGAAGGGCGTGACAGCAGCGAGCTGCTGGCCTCGGCAGAAAAGAGCGTGTTCGCCATCGCCGAACAGGGCGCACGCGGCCGTACCGATTTCGTGGCGATGCCCGGTGCACTGAAGGATGCCTTCGAAGAGCTGCGCAGTCGTTTCGAGAATGGCGGCAACATTACCGGCCTGCCGACCGGTTATACCGATTTCGACGCAATGACCTCCGGCCTGCAGCCGACCGACCTGATCATCCTTGCCGCGCGCCCGGCCATGGGCAAGACCACCTTCGCACTGAACATCGCCGAGTACGCAGCGATCAAATCGAAGAAAGGCGTGGCCGTGTTCTCGATGGAAATGTCGGCCGCGCAGTTGGCGATGCGCCTGATTTCCTCCAATGGCCGCATCAACGCGCAGCGCCTGCGTACCGGCCAGCTGGAAGACGAGGACTGGAGCCGTGTCACCAGCGCAATCAAGATGCTGAAGGAAACCAAGATCTTCATCGACGACACGCCCGGCGTGTCGCCTGAAGTGCTGCGTTCCAAGTGCCGCCGCCTCAAGCGCGAGCATGACCTGGGCCTGGTGGTGATCGACTACCTGCAGCTGATGAGCGTGCCGGGCAACAGCGAGAACCGCGCGACTGAAATCTCGGAAATCTCGCGTTCGCTGAAGGGCCTGGCCAAGGAACTGAACGTTCCAGTGATCGCGTTGTCGCAGCTCAACCGCTCGCTGGAAACGCGTACCGACAAGCGCCCGGTGATGGCCGACCTTCGCGAATCGGGCGCAATCGAGCAGGACGCGGACATGATCGTCTTCATCTACCGCGACGATTACTACAACAAGGAAAATTCGCCAGACAAGGGCTTGGCCGAGATCATCATCGGCAAGCACCGTGGTGGCCCGACCGGTTCGTGCAAGCTGAAGTTCTTTGGCGAATACACCCGATTCGACAACCTGGCCCACGATTCGGTCGGTTCGTTCGAGTAACGGTCGTGCCGGCCGTTGGCCGGCAACCGCCATCGGGCGCTGTAGAGCCCAAGGCAGCGGCAGGAGCCGCTGTCGGCGCCCCCGTGCAGCGCCGGTTCCATGCGGTCGCCACGAAGCGCAGCCGGGCATGGGCTCGGCGTTGCACCGGCGCTGGGTCGGTTTCATCGCCCCCAGCCCGGTTTCGTCGCAAACCGTTTGCGCGCGGCAAGGGCAGGGCGCCAACGTGTCGGCAGGCGGCAAGGTGCCGCCACAAGGAGACCGTGATGAAGACCCTGTTCGCGCTCGGTGTGTGGTGCGTGCTGTTCGTGCTGTGCTGGCCGCTGGCGGTCCTCGCCCTGATCGCGTGGCCGTTTGTCTGGTTGCTGAGCCTGCCGTTCCGCTTGGTCGGCATCACGTTCTCGGCGCTGTTTGCGTTCCTGCGCGCGCTGTTCATGCTGCCCGCGCGCCTGCTCGGCGGCGGCCCGGTGGCGGCATGAGGGCGGTGATGCTGGTCGCGCTGGCATTGCTTGCGGGGCCGGCACCGGCCACACCGGTGTCACCGTCGTCCGCATGGCTGGAACGACAGCAGGCCGCCGCTGCCGATGAGGCGGATGCTGCAGCGGCCAGGGCGGTCAAGCCCAGGGAGCGCTGCCGGGTGGTGAAGGAGTGGAAGGCGGGTGGAACCGTGGTCCAGCACCGCATCTGTGACGATCCGCCGAAGAAGCCGGCCGGAAAGGTGTAGCGCCGAGCCCAATGCTCGGCGGCCTGTGCAGGGCAGCCGAGCGTGGACTCGGCACTACAGGGAAATGAGCAACAAAAAACCCCGCCGAAGCGGGGTTCCTTGCATCCGGCCATGCCGGCCAGCGGCCGGCACAACCCGCGAACGATCAGTTCGCCTTGTGGATGGCGCGCTTGCTGACCGCCATCGCCGCGTCGTGGATCACTTCCGACAGCGACGGGTGGGCGTGGCAGATGCGGGCCAGGTCGTCGGCCGAGCCGCTGAATTCCATGGTCAGCACGCCTTCGTGCACCAGCTCGGAGACGTTGGCGCCGACCAGGTGCATGCCGAGGATGCGATCGGTTTCGGCATGGGCCAGGATCTTCACGAAGCCCGCCGGCTCGATCATCGCCACGGCACGGCCGTTGGCGGCGAACGGGAAGCTGCCGGCCTTGTACGGAATGCCCTCGGCCTTCAGCTGGGCTTCGGTCTTGCCGACCCAGGCCAGTTCCGGCTCGGTGTAGATGACCCACGGGATGGTGTCGAAGTTGACGTGGCCCGGCAGGCCGGCGATCAGCTCAGCCACCGCGATGCCTTCCTCGAAGCCCTTGTGCGCCAGCATCGGGCCGCGCACGCAGTCGCCGACCGCCCACACGCCGTCGACGCCGGTGTGGCAGTGCGCATCGACTTCAATCTGGCCGCGCTCGTTGACCTTGACGCCGGTGCCTTCGGCCAGCAGGCCCTTGGTGGCGGCGCGACGGCCCACGGCCACCAGCAGCTTGTCCACGGTCAGGGTCTTTTCGCCTTCGGCGTCGGTGTAGGTGACGATGACTTCCTTCTTCTTGCCCTTGCCGGTGATCTCGGTCTTGGAAACCTTGGCATTGAGCTTGATGTCCAGGCCCTGCTTCTTGAACTCCTTGGCAGCGGTCTTGGCCACTTCGGCGTCAGCAGCGGCCAGGAACTCCGGCATGGCTTCCAGGATGGTCACTTCAGCGCCCAGGCGCTTCCACACGCTGCCCAGTTCCAGGCCGATCACGCCGGCGCCGATCACCGCCAGGCGGTTCGGCACTTCGGTGAAGTCCAGGCCGCCGACGTTGTCGACGATGGTCTCGCCGTCGAACTTGGCGAACGGCAGCTCGATCGAATCCGAACCGGCCGCGATGATGACGTTGGTGCCCTTCAGCTCGACTTCCGAACCGTCGTGCTGCTTCACCTTGACCACGTTGCCTGGCTGCAGCTGGCCGAAGCCGTAATAGGCGGCGACCTTGTTGGCCTTGAACAGCATGCCGATGCCGCCGGTGAACTGCTTGACGATCTTGTCCTTGCGGCCAATCATCGCCTCGACGTCGATCTTGGCATCCTTGAAGCTGATGCCGTGGTCGCCAAAGATGTGGCCCATGTTCCAGAACTGGCGCGAGGAATCCAGCAGCGCCTTGGACGGGATGCAGCCCACGCGCAGGCAGGTGCCGCCGAGGGCCGGCTTGCCGTCCTTGCCCAGCGCTGCGTCGATGCAGGCGGTCTTCAGGCCCAGCTGGGCCGCGCGGATGGCAGCGTGGTAACCGGCCGGGCCGGCACCGATGACGACGACGTCGAATTGTTCAGCCATTGAATTATTCCTTGATGCATTACCAGAACCCCTCCGCGCAGGCGCGGAGGGGCGGGAGGTTTCTTACAGGCCGAACAGCATGCGGCCCGGGTTTTCCAGCTGGTTCTTGATGTCCACCAGGAACTGCACCGAGTCCTTGCCGTCGATGATGCGGTGGTCGTAGGACAGCGCCAGGTACATCATCGGCGCGATCACGACCTGGCCGTTTTGGGCGATCGGACGCTCCTTGATGGCGTGCATGCCCAGGATGGCGCTCTGCGGCGGGTTGATGATCGGGGTCGACAGCAGCGAACCGAAGGTGCCGCCGTTGGTCACGGTGAAGGTGCCGCCCTGCAGTTCTTCCAGGCCCAGCTTGCCGTCACGTGCCTTCTTGGCGTAGTCGGCGATGGTCTTCTCGATGTCGGCGAACGACATGCGCTCGACGTTGCGCAGGACCGGCGTGACCAGGCCCTTCTCGGTCGACACGGCGATCGAGATGTCCGAGTAGCCGTGGTAGATGATGTCGTCGCCGTCGATCGAGGCGTTGACCAGCGGGAAGCGCTGCAGCGCGTTGGCAGCGGCCTTCACGAAGAAGCTCATGAAGCCCAGCTTGATGCCGTGGGCCTTGACGAACTCGTCCTGCAGCTCCTTGCGCGCGGCCGAAACCTTGGACAGGTCGACTTCGTTGAAGGTGGTCAGCATGGCGGTGGAGTTCTTCGACTCCATCAGGCGCTCGGCAATGCGCTTGCGGATGCGGGTCATCGGCACGCGCTCTTCCGGACGTGCGCCACCGGCCTTGCCGGCGCCGCCGTTGCGGGCGAAGTTGACGATGTCTTCCTTGGTCACCGCGCCACGACGGCCGGTGCCGTCGACGTCGGCCGGGTTCACGCCTTCGGTGATGGCGGTGAAGCGGGCGCCCGGCGGCAGCGCGTCGGCGGCCGACTTGGCAGCCGGGGCCGGCGCAGCGGCAGCGGCCGGAGCAGCGGCGGCCGGTGCGGCTTCAGCCTTCTTCTCTTCAGCGGCCGGGGCCGGAGCCGCAGCTACGGCGCCTTCTTCGATGATCGCCACGACCTGACTGGAGGTCACGGTATCGCCTTCCTTGAACTTGATTTCCTTGAGCACGCCGTCAACCGGCGACGGCACTTCCAGGACGACCTTGTCGGTTTCCAGGTCAAGCAGGTTTTCGTCGCGCTTGACGGCGTCGCCCACCTTCTTGTGCCAGGTGGCGATGGTGCCGTCGGCGACGGATTCGGGCAGTACCGGGGCTTTGACTTCGGTGGCCATTGCGGGAGCTTCCTGGTTTGTCTTCTAAATAGGGGGGAGAGTTATTCAGCGACCTGGTCGTTGAACGGGTTGACCAGTGCGTCGGCGATCAGCTGCTGCTGCTCGCGGACATGGTCAGCCATGTGACCGGCAGCCGGCGAGGCCGAACGTGCGCGACCGGCGTAGTGCAGGTTCTGGCCATCGGCCAGGCAGAACTGCAGGTGGTGGCGGATCTGGTACCACGCGCCCTGATTCTGCGGTTCTTCCTGCGTCCACACCACGTCGGTGGCCTTGCCGTACTTCTTCAGCTCGGCAGCCAGCAGCGCACGCGGGAACGGATACAGTTGCTCCACGCGGATGATCGCCACGTCGTCCTGGCCACGCTTGGTCTGGTCCTCCAGCAGGTCGTAGTAGACCTTGCCCGAGCACAGCACCACGCGCTTGACCTTCTTGGCGTCGGCATTGGCGTCGCCGATCAGGTGCTGGAACTCGCCGTTGGCCAGCTCGTCGAGGGTCGACACCGCCAGCTTGTGGCGCAGCAGGGACTTCGGCGACATCACCACCAGCGGCTTGCGGGTGGTCATGTGCAGCTGGCGACGCAGCATGTGGAAGGCCTGGGCCGGAGTCGACGGCACGACCACCAGCATGTTCTCCAGCGCGCACAGCTGCAGGAAGCGCTCCAGGCGCGCCGAGCTGTGTTCGGGGCCTTGCCCTTCATAGCCGTGCGGCAGCAGCAGGGTCAGGCCGGAAATGCGGCCCCACTTGGCTTCACCGGCGGCGATGAACTGGTCGATCACCACCTGGGCGCCGTTGGCGAAGTCGCCGAACTGGCCTTCCCAGATGCACAGCGTGTTCGGATCGGTGGTGGAGAAGCCGTATTCGTAGGCCATCACCGCTTCTTCGCTCAGCAGCGAGTCGATGACGGTGGCCTTCTCCGGCGAATCCACCAGCTGCCGCAGCGGCATGTAGTAGTTGTCGGTCTTCTGGTCGTGCAGGATCGCGTGGCGGTGCGTGAACGTACCGCGGCCGACGTCCTGGCCGACCAGGCGCAGTGCATGGCCTTCGTCGAGCAGGGTGGCGTAGGCCAGGTTCTCGGCAAAGCCCCAGTCGCCCGGAATCTCGCCGGCGGCCATCTTGCGGCGGTCGTCGTAGACCTTGGCCACGCGCGAGTGCAGCTGCACTTCGTCCGGGATGATGTTGATCAGCCTGGCCAGTTCGACCAGCTTGTTCTTCTCGACCTTGGTCGAGACCGGGTCGGACAGCTTGCCTTCCAGCAGCTTCGGCCAATCGACGAACAGCGGGCTGCTCGGCGGGGTCTTCTCGACCTTGGCCAGTTCGGTGGTCACTTCACCGGCGTCCAGCTTCTCGCGGTAGGCATCGACCATCGCCTTGCCGGCACCGGCGGCGATCACGCCTGCCTTCTCCAGCTGCTCGGCGTACATCTCGCGGGTGGTCGGGTGCTTGCGGATCACCTGGTACATCAGCGGCTGGGTGATTGCCGGTTCGTCGGCCTCGTTGTGGCCCCAACGGCGGTAGCACATCAGGTCGATGACCACGTCCTTGGCGAACTTCTGGCGGAACTCGAAGGCCAGCTGCGCGGCGAACACCACCGCTTCCGGATCATCGCCGTTCACGTGCAGTACCGGCGCGGCGATCATCTTCGCCACGTCGGTGGCATAGCGCGTGGAGCGCGTATCCAGCGGGTTGGAGGTGGTGAAGCCCACCTGGTTGTTGACCACGATGTGCACGGTGCCACCGACGGCGAAGCCGCGGGCCTGCGACATCTGGAACAGCTCCATGACCACGCCCTGGCCGGAGAAGGCCGCGTCGCCGTGGATCAGGATCGGCATCACCTGCTTGCGGGCGGTGTCCTTGCGGCGCTCCTGGCGCGAACGCACGGAACCGGCCACGACCGGGTCGGCGATTTCCAGGTGCGACGGGTTGAACGCCAGCGCCAGGTGCACCGGGCCGCCTTCAGTGGCGACGTCGGCGGAGAAGCCCATGTGGTACTTCACGTCGCCGGCCGAAGCGTGCTCGTCGTGCTCGAACTTGCCCTCGAACTCGTCGAACAGCTTGCGCGGGTTCTTGCCCAGGGTGTTGACCAGCACGTTCAGGCGGCCGCGGTGGGCCATGCCGATCACCACGTCCTTGACGCCATCCTTGCCGGCGCTGCGGATGATGGTGTCCATCATCGGGATCAGCGAGTCGCCGCCTTCCAGCGAGAAGCGCTTCTGGCCGACGTACTTGGTGTGCAGGTAGCGCTCCAGGCCTTCGGCCGCGGTCAGGCGCTCCAGGGTGCGGCGCTGGGTGTCAGCGTCCAGCTGGTAGTTGCCACCGGCCGCTTCCAGCTTCTTGTAGATCCACTGGCGCTGCTCGACCTCGGAGATGTGCATGAACTCCGCACCGATCGAGCCGGTGTAGGTCGCCTTCAGGCGTGCCAGCAGGTCGCGCAGCTTCATGCGCGGCTGGCCGCCGACGCCGCCGGTGCTGAACTCGCTGTTGAGGTCGGCATCGGACAGGCTGTGGAACGGCAGGCCCAGGTCCGGGGTGTTGACCGGTGCGGCCAGGCCCAGCGGGTCCAGGCGGGCGTCGAGGTGGCCGCGGGAGCGGTAGGCGGTGATCAGACGACCGACATTGCGCTCGCGCTCGTCGCCCGCACCGCTGCCGGTGCCAGCTTTCAGCGCATCCTTGGCCGCGTCCGCGATGTGGGAGATGACGGCCGAGTGCGGAATGTCACCTGCTTCACGGCCCTTGAAGCCATCGAAGTAGGTTTTCCATTTGGGATCGACACTATCCGGGGAGACCAGGTACTGCTCGTACAGGTCCTCGACATAGGAGGCGTTGCCGCCGGCGAGTTGCGAAGATTGCGCAAACTGCTTCAGTTGATTGTCCACGATGGAGGGTGTTGATTCGCTTTGTGGGGTATGGCTTCAGAAGGACCCGGCAGGAATGATGAATAGCCCTGCGCGGGCGCGTTCAAACAGCCAAATTGTACCCCCAACGGGCCACGAAGGGGCATTGCCGCAGGCAACCCGCGTCCTCGGGTGCCGGTTCCAGACAGGTTGGGTCGGCGGCGCCGGCTCAGATGCCGAGCGCGCGCAGTTCGCTGCAATCGCGCGAACGGTCCCAGACACGCAGCAATTGCTGCTCGAACGGCTGCGAACGTGCAGGCAGTGCGATGCCGGCCTCGCCGTCGAGGCGATGGCCGATCAGACGAAAGTAGAAGTCGCCCGCATCGTTGAGCAGGCAGGCCGAGGCCAACGCACGGTCGACCGGATCGCTGACCTCGCGGAACCGGACCACGCTGGGCAGGCGCTGGGCCAGCGCCAGCAGTGGGGCGCCGGCAGCGGCGATCGCAGCGGCATCGTGCACGATCACCCGCAGCTGCTTGTCGTGGCGGGCAGTGACGAAGCGGCGCAGCGCGGCCTGCACCGTAGGCGTGTCGAGCAGCCCCGGGTCGAGCTGGCGGCTGTGCAGCCACAGCTGGCGACGGGCGCGGTGAATGACGGCGGTAGTGGCCGCCACGGCCTCGGCGCGGCTGTCGATGGCGCTGGCCGCGCCCAGCCGCCGCCGCATCTGCTGGTGGCCGATGCCGGCCTCCTCGAACACCTCGCCCTCGGGCAGGAAGCCCTGGCGGGCATAGAAGTCGCGGGCGGGCAGCTGGGCGTGCAGGTGCAGTTCGGCCAGGCCGAGCCGGCGCCCGGCCTCCACCAGTGCCTCCAGCAGGGCCTCACCGACGCCCTGGCTGCGATGGTCGGCCAGCACCGCCATGCGACCGATGCGGCCATCGGGGGCCAGGCGGCCGGTGCCGACCGGCAGGCCTTCGGCGTCCAGCGCCAGCACATGGGCGCTGACCGGGTCCAGCGCGTCGCGTTCCAGTTCGGCGGCGATGCCCTGTTCCTGCACGAACACGCGTTGGCGCACGTCGTGGATGGCAACATGGGCGTCGGCGTGGCTGACCTGCTGGACCCGGACCATGGCGGCAGGGCTCAGGCGCGACCGTCGTCGCTGTCGTCTTCGTCGTGATCCTCGAAGTTGACGATGACCTCGATGCCGTCGTCGTGCACGGTCACGGTGTGGACATCGTCGGACACCGCGTCGGCGTCGATCGCGTCGACACGGTCACGGCCTTCAACCACTTCGCCGAGCACCACGGCGTCTTCGCCGTCATCCTCATCTTCAGCGTCATACACCTCGTTCGGATCGATCAGCTGGAACACGCCACCGGCCAACAGCTGCTGGACCACCGCGCGGCCCTTGTCGGACAGGCCGCGATAGGCGGCGGCATCGAGCTGCTCGGCGCCGGCCAGGCGCTGCGCGTCCTTCACCGGCAGCGCGAAGTCCTGGCCGCTGACGTACAGGCTGGCGCCACGCTTGGCCCGGCGCCAGGCCAGGCGCGCCCAGGGGTGACGCTGCAGCAGCAGGCCCGAGGCCAGGGCCTGGACCACTTCCTCCGGTGCGGGAGCGGCCTGGTGAGCCATCACTTCGCCGGCGGCGCGGTAGGTGGTGATGAAACGGCCGAACCAGTCACCCAGCTTGTCCGGGTCGTTCATGCGGATGGCGTTGAGCGCGGTGATCACCCGCGCCATCGCCACCGTGTCGATCTCGTTCGGGTCGGCCGGCACCTTGAGGTCGGCATCCTGATAGCGGATGTTCTCGTCGGCATCGGCAATCAGGGTGTCCAGGTAGTCGCTGATCAGCTCGGCCGAAGAGGGCGCACGCATGCCGAAGGAGAAGGTCAGGCAGGGGTCTTCGGCGACGCCGTGGTGCGGCACGTTCGGCGGCAGGTAGAGCATGTCGCCCGGCGCCAGCACCCAGTCGTGGGTGGGCTTGAACACCTTCAGCAGCTTCAGCTCCACGTCCGGGCGGAAGCCCAGCGGCGGCTGCCTGCCCTTGATCGATTCG
The DNA here is from genome assembly GCF_036624925.1 of Stenotrophomonas sp. A3_2. Classification (NCBI taxonomy): domain Bacteria; kingdom Pseudomonadati; phylum Pseudomonadota; class Gammaproteobacteria; order Lysobacterales; family Lysobacteraceae; genus Stenotrophomonas; species Stenotrophomonas sp. A3_2. The sequence goes on along the minus strand of NZ_JAZKVY010000341.1, from coordinate 1,199 downwards.
CTGGCATCGATCTGCCAGCGGCGATGGCCGTGGGCCTGCAGCAGGAACACGTCGTACTGGTCGACATGGGCGCCGACCGAGCCGCCGGTGGCGGCGAAGCTGATCATCACGTCATCCATGCGCCAGCGCGGCAGGAAGCTGAAGTGCTCGATCAGGGCGCGCACGTCCGGGTCCCACTTGTCCACGTCCTGCACCAGCAGGGTCCAGTCATGGTCGGGCAGGGCGGGGAACACGTCTTCCTGGAACGGGCCGGTGCGCACGCGCCAGCCGTCCTGGGTCTTGTCGTGCTCGATCAGGCGCGCCAGCACGCCTTCCTCGCAGGCCAGCCCGGCCAGGTCTTCCGGCTGCACCGGGGTCTGGAAATTGGGGAAGGCGTTGCGGATCAGCAGCGGGCGTTTCTGCCAGAAGTCGCGCAGGAAGGTGGCCGGCGCCATGCCCAGCGGCTGGCCGGGGCGGGCGGTGACTTCGATCAGGGGGGCGGAGGACTTGCGGGCGGCCATGGGGGAATCCTTGCAGCGGAAAGCGGGAGGGGCGGCGCGGCGGGCCGCCAAGGTCTCCATTGTCCGACGTTCGTGGGGATTGCGCACGTGCGCGGGTTTGTCGCGGGGTGTCCGGCCAACGGCGGAGCCCCTCGTGGCGGGGTCTGGGTTGGTCGCTGAAAGCAAAAGCCGGGTTTGGCCGGGCGGGTGGGCTGCGCGGGGGACGCTGCAAGTACGTCCCTGTAAGCTTGGCCGCCGCATCCATGCGGCGGACACCCCCGCGCAGCCCACTCGCCCGGCCCCTGACAATTTCCTGTGCGGCCCGCCACGGAATGGAAGAAGAAGATGAAAGGCAACGGCGGGTCGCGCGCTGCGCTTGCTTGTGTAGAGCCGAGCCCACGCTCGGCTTGCTGTTGCCCACGCCCAAAAGCAGCCGAGCACGGGCTCGGCTCTACAAAAGACCCTCAAACAAAGACGGACGCGGCGAAGCCGCGTCCCTCTTTCAAATTCTGCCCCGACAACCCCACGCTCTTCGATCCGTCACCGGAAATCTGTCAGAGGTGGGGCGGGAGGGGTCAGCGGGACCGTTGGCGCCATGGATGGCGCCATCGAGCCCCCATGGTGAAGTGACCCCCGGGAGTTGGACGCCAGATCCAACCCCGAGGGATACATGAACAGATATGACGCTCGTTTCAAACTGCAGGTTGCCAAAGAGGCCTG
>NZ_JAZKVY010000340.1:0-333 GCF_036624925.1 Stenotrophomonas sp. A3_2 | reverse complement strand
TCGAGCATCACCCGATCGGCGGAACCGGCGTTAATCAGGCATATGTCGTGTCCCGGCTGTTCAAGACTGTCGACGATCTCGATGGCCGTAGGGAGCGCTGGGTTGCCCCGGCACCGGTCGTGCGCGCGGTGGAGCTGCTCGAGCAGCTGAGCGCGCCGCTGCGCGAAGCCTCGGGCCGCGACGATCTGTTCCTGGTGAAGAACACGCAGTATGGCCAAATCGTGCCGGTGACGCACATGCATATCGCCTGGCGCATCAATGACTTTGCGCGGCATGTCGGCATCCCCGATCATGATGGGAAACCCTGGAGGTTCAGCACGCACCAGTTCCGCA